>JBGPIJ010000096.1:0-9696 GCA_041484865.1 Gemmatimonadota bacterium | reverse complement strand
AGATGATCGAGTAGACGAGCGCGCGGTAGCCCCAGAGGGGCTTCCGGAGGTTGTTCGCGAGCACCTCGGCGACGATCCCCATGGCCGGGAGGATGAGGACGTAGACCTCCGGGTGCGCGAGGAACCAGAAGAGGTGCTGCCACAGGAGCACCTGCCCGCCCGCCGCGGGATCGAAGAAGTGGGTGCCGAGGATCTGCTCGAACAGGAGCATGATCGCCCCCCCTGCCAGCACCGGGACCGCGAGCAGGCCGAGGATCGCCGTGATGAACAGCGCCCACACCGAGAGCGGCATGCGGAACCAAGTCATGCCCGGCGCGCGGTTATTGATCACCGTGGTGATGTAGTTCAGCGATCCGAGCACCGACGACAAGCCGAACAGGATGATCGAGATCGACCACATCTCCTGGCCGATCGACGCCCCCGAGTAGTCGTGCCGCGCCGAGAGCGGGACATACATCGTCCAGCCGGCGCGCGCCGCGCCATCCGGCACGAACATGCTCCCGAGCATCACGATCCCAGCCGCGAACCCAGACCAGAACGACGCCATGTTGATGCGCGGGAACGCCATGTCGTGCGCCCCGATCTTCAGCGGGATCAGGAAGTTCGCGTAGACACCGACGAGCAGCAGCATGATGGCGAAGAACACCATGAAGGTGCCGTGCATCGTTACGAGCTGCAGGTAGTACTCGGGGAGGATGACCCCGCCCGGCGCCATCGTCTCCGGCAGGATGCCGCCACCCGGCATCGGCTTCCCGGGGAAGCCCACCTGCCAGCGGATCTGCATGGCGAGCAGCCCGCCGACCAGCAGGAAGAACAGGCTCAGGAACAGGAACTGAATCCCGATGATCTTGTGATCAGTCGAGAAGATGTACTTCGAGACGAAGCTCCGGTCGTCGTGGTGCGCTTGACCGGCGTGCGGCGTCGCGGCAACGGTCGTCATGGCGTCGAGGTCCCTTTCGCCGGGGCCGCATGCTGCTGGGCCCAGGTATCGTACTCCTCTTGAGTGGTCACGAAGACTTGCGCCCTCATTTTGTAGTGGCCGAGCCCGCACAGCTGCGAGCAACCGATTTCATATTTGCCGGGGACGGTCGCGACGAACCATGACTTGATCGTCATCCCGGGCACGACGTCCTGACGTACGCGGAACTCCGGCACAAAGAACGAGTGGATGACGTCCTCCGACGTGAGATACGCGACGATCGGCCGTCCCGCCGGAAGGTGGAGCTGGTTCCGGATGACGATGTCGTCGTGGCTCGCGGCGTCGGTGCTGTCCCGGCCGGTGGGGTTCGCCTTACTGACGAGATCCCCGGACGTGCGGCCCAGCCTGCCGTCGGGACCGGGATAGGTGATCCACCACTCGAACTGCTTCGCGTGGATCCCGATGGGATAGGCGTTCGCGGGCACGCTGTTGCGGCCCTTGATCTCAACCCAGAAGCTGTTGCTGATCAGGCCCAGCGCCACCATCGTCACCGCGGGGATCGCGGTCCAGACCATTTCGGCGCGCGTGTTGCCGTGCGTGTAGTGGCCTTTCGCGCCCGGCTTGTGCCGGTACCGGATGACGAACACCAGCAGCCCTATCTCGACGATGAAGAACGGGATCCCGGTGATGATCAGGATCCACGTGAACATCCCGTCGATGCGCGGGGCGAAATTCGACGCCTGGAGCGGAAGCCACCAGTGCATGGAGCGTCTCCCTATTTCGCGGTGAAGGTGAAGTCCTGCGTCTTCGGCCCTGCCGCCACCGTCACCGTCGCGTCCTGCGTCCCGTACTTCTCATGCCATGCCTCGATCGTGTAGGTGCCGGGCGGCAGTCCGGTGATCGTGAAGCTGCCGTCGGTACCCGTGGTCGAGAAGAAGGGATGCGGCAGTACCGCGGCGAACGCGTGCATCCATCCGTGGACGTTGCACTCGAACGGCAGCATGACCTCGACTGCCGAGAAGGTCCTGTTCGTCGTCATGCCCGCCGCGGGCTGGCTGATGTTGAACGGGCGGTTCTTCTTGGCCATCGCCTTGATGTTGTGGAGCAGCGGATCGCTGTTCTTGATCTGGAGAGGCTGGTTGACCATGATGCCGAACACCCGGGGGTGATACATGCAACCCTGCTGGTCGATCACGACCGGCGTCGTCGGCGTGGGATACTTCGCGTCCGCCGGCAGCCCCGACTTCACGTAGACCAGCACGTTGGCGAGCGTCCCGTTCGCGTTCACCGTCACGATCTCCTCATGCGGCTTCGTCTTGTACTTGGCCGCGCACTTCGCTTCCTCGCTCATGTCGATCTCGGGATTGGCCGGAGCCTTCCCCACGAATTTCACCTTGCCCGAGACCGTGCCCCCGGCGGCGCCGCTCGGGGCCGAGGTGAAGCTCGGGCCTCCCGCGACCCAGATGAGGAGTCCCGCGCCAACCGCTGCCACCGAACTCAGTGTACGCATCGTGCCTCCTTGAGGGATTCTGCCGGACTGCCCCCGCCTCATGCGGCGGACCCATTCTTCCGGCGCTGGGCCCGCGCCACCACCAGCATGCCAAGGCCCAACGTCACCGCCATCGCGATCACCGGAGAGACGAACGTCCCGGGTGGCGTCGGCTGGTCGAGAGCGAGGAAATACCACGTACTGACGGCCATGCGCGAGTCGCGTTCCGCGTTCGACCCGTCCCAGGCGAAGAACGCGATCGGAATGGCCCTGCTGATCGCGAACTGAAGTTCGTTCGCAGAATCAGCCGTCGCAAGGGCGCGCGTCAGCACCACGCGCCACTGGCCGTGGTCGAACGTCGCCTGCGCCGTGACCTGGCCCGGCCCCGCGTCGCCGTGGGACAGCGTGTCGAAGCGCTCGATGCCGTGCGCGAGCCCGGTAACGGCGCGCCGCGGCGCGCTGGTCCAGCGCCACTGGTACGCCGGGTCCGAGTTCGAGCCCATGAGGAAGTACGGCCGCTCCGTTCCCTGCGGGACTTTGGTGGGGAACTGCACCGCGACCTGGTCGGGCCAGGACTCCGGCGCCACCGTCCCGGTGTCGTCCCCCGCCATCGTCTCGAGGACGCGTTTCGTGAACTTGCGCCATGACGAATCGGGACTCTGGGTGTGATCGTCCCAGGTGAGGCGCAGGACGACGGCTTTGTCGTTGTGCAGCGCCTGCACCCAGATCGCGCCGACCGCGGGCTCGAACCACCGGCTCTTGCGCACGACTTGCCCCACGAGCGGGAAGTAGTAGCTGTCGACCCGGTTCCACGTGGAATCGTCGGGGGATTGGGGCAGCGCGCCCGCGACCTGGCGCGCGTGAATCACGTCGCGCACCTCGGGGGGCTTCTCGGGCGACAGGCTCCGCACGTACTGCGCCAGGTGCCAGAGCTGCTCGTCGGTCAGGAATTTCTTGTCGATGAGGTCGGCAAACGACGGCATCGGCGTGCCGTCCAGGCCGGTCTGGAGACGCCGATAGATCTCCGTGGTGCTCATCCCGCCGCGAAACCGCCAGGCCTGGTGCAGGTCGGCCGCGAAGATCGGCTGGCCGGGATCGTCCTTCAAGTCGTACGCCGAGGGCCCGTCGCCGCGGCCCTGATCTCCGTGGCACTTGCGACAGTGAATCGAATCGTAGAATTGCCGGCCGATCTGAATCGCCTGCGCGCCGCCGCTCGGCTCGCTCGAGAACTTCATCGGCACAATGTGCTGGCTCGTGTCCTTGAAGAACGCCGAGAACGTCTTGAGGTACGCCGTGACGTTGCGCCGCTCGCTCTCCGACAGCCGCGCCTTCCACGCCGGCATCGCTGAGCCGGGCAGCCCCTCGTCGATCACGCGCATCAGGTCGGCGTCGGTGGGGAGCTGACCGCTCGCGGTCGTGCGAATCTTGTAGATCGCACCCGTGAAATCGCGGGGCCGCGGCAACATGTAGTTGGCCGCGGAGCCCTTGCCGTCCCCCTGATCGCCATGACAGCCGGCGCACCATTTCCCGTAGACGACTTTGCCCGCGGTGGTGTCTTGGGCGGTCAGGCGGTCGGGTACACCGGCGGTCAGAAAGGCGGCGGTCAGAACCGCCACAAGACTGGCTGACCGGCTGACCGGCGTCTTACCGACCGCCGCTTTAATGACCGCCGTCTTCTCGCCCGCCCTCATTTCTCACCTGCCTTTTCCCAAGTGCGCGGCTTCCATCCCGTCTGGTCGTAGAGGAACAGCACCACCGTCCAGATCTGGTGTTCGGTGAGGAAGTCCTCCCACTTCGGCATGGCGGAGTTCCACGGCGTGCCCTCCCGCGGCAGCCCCGGCCCGCCCTTGGCGACGCGCCAGAATACGAAGCTTTCCGTGAGCTGGGCGATCGTGCCGTTGTCCTGGAAGTTCGCGGGGAGCGGATTGAAGCCATCCGCGAAATGACCGAGCCCGTCGAGACGGTCGCCGTGGCAAGGGAGGCAGTTCTGGTAATAGACTGCCTTCCCCTCCGCGAGATAGGCGGCGAGTGATTCCGCATGCGCGCGCAGCGGATTGTTGAGCCCCGTCAGCGTGATCGTCTTGCCGCGAAACGTGATTTCCCCCGGAGGCGCGGGATGGATCGAGCGCAGGTTGGGCGGCGCCGCGACCGAGGTGCGCACCTGTCCGAAGGTGATCCACCCGATGAGCAGCGTGACGACGGCGATCCCGGCGATGCGCACCAACCGCAGCCGCGGCTCGACCAGCGCGGCGTGAATCGGCTCCTTGAAGCGCACCCAGCTGTCCTCGTTGGCGCTGACATAGAGCAGCACCCCCACGAGCGCCGTCAGCATGTACTGGAGCGCTACGCTCTGCGGAACGATCGCGCTGCCCGGGAGGATCGGGATGACGTACTCGATGAAGACGAACGCGAGTACGACAATCGCGACCGCTTGCCAGAAGGGGTGCCCGATGTAGCGGCGGTTGTTGGCCGTCATTTGTGGCTCGCCAGAAAGTTGACCAGCGCCTGGAGTTGCGCTGAGCTCATCATGGTTCCGAAGGTCTTCGGCATCACACCCGCGAACTTCTCAAACCCCTTGGTGGTGTCCGACGCGGGGTCGGTGATCTTTTTCGTCAGCGCCGCCGCGTTGCGCCGCGCGCCGACGTGCGTGAGGTCCGGCCCGATGGCGCCGCCATTGCCGTCGACCTTGTGGCAGTTGGTACAGCCCGCCTCCTTGATGATGGCCTTGGGAGCCGTGCTCCCGCCCGCGAACCCTCCCCCTCCCCCGCCCCCGCCCGTCGCGGCCGGGGCCGGGGCCGCGCTGGGACTGGCGGCCGGGAGATCCGCGCCGGTGACGTCCACCGTGCCGCCCTGCGATTCGAGGTAGGCGATCAGCGCCCACGCCTGCTCGGGCGGGACCAGCGTCGTGATGCGCGGCATGATCGGCTGGTAGCCGGTCACCACGAACTTCGCGGGCTCGTCGAGCGACTCGAACAGATACTGCTTGCAGCTCTTCCCCGCCTCGCGCTTGCCGCACCGCGCGCCGATCGCTCCGGCGCCTCTTTCGTCGGTCAGGAGGTTCGGCGCCCGGGTGCCCAGGCCATGGCACGCCGTGCAGCCGCCGACGCCATTGAACACCTTCTCGCCTGCGGCGACGAGCTGCTCCGGCGTCGCGTTGGCGCCGAGCGAGATCTTCTGCGGCACTTCGGACTGCACCTGCGGGATCTTGTTGCACAGCACCGTATACACGAGCAGCGTGCCGAGCACGACCCCGAGCACCTTGAGATTAGTGGCCCACATGCTGGCTCTCCTTCCCGGCCGCCACGAAGGTCGACTTCTCGGCGAGCCCGCCGAGCCAGAACACGAAGCCGACGAGTCCGAGGAAGATCAGCACGCAGACGCTGATCATCCGCGAGGCGTAGCCGAGCGCGGGCACCGCCGCGTACTTGCTCGTGTCCTCCATCACCTGCCAGACGTGCCAGTACTGGCGAATGCCAGACCGGGCGAAGCCCATCAGGCCCATCAGCCAGGTGAAGGTGACGGCGAGGATGAAGAGCGCGTACTGCGAGCGGGCCGGCATCTTCCCCCACCGGATCTCGCCCATCGCCTTGGCGCCGCGTCCAATCATGACGTCGATGATCGTCACGCACAGGATGCACGCGAGCACCGCGAGCACCTGATAGACGCTGAACCCGATCCGCACGATCGCCTCCACGAAATAGCCGCGGATCCCGTAGAACAGCACAACCGCCGCCGCAATCGCGAACATCGCGCCCTGGATCTTCGTCCCGGTACCGGCCCACGGCACGACCAGCTGCTTGTTGCCGCGCCGGTACAGGAGGAAGGACAAGAAGGTCGCGAGAATCATGAGATTCACCGCCGTGTTCTTGGCGCTCATAACGCCGAGGGCGCCGAGCAGCGGGTGGTGTGACCCGCCCATCGCCGCCAGCTCCTTCGAATCCGCGATCATCGTGTGGGGCGTGCCCCACACGATCGCCCCGAGCACGAGCACGATGAGCAGGTACTTGATGTAGGGGCGGTAGCGCTCCGCGCCGGGAATCCGCTCCATGCCGATCCACAGATAGTAGTTGCCCGCGAGGAACAGCACGGCGATCAGGAACGCCTGGATCACCCACAGCCAGCTCATGAAGCCGCCCATCATCGTGATGCCCATCGATTGATCGTACTGATAGATCTCGCGGCCGAGGTAGTAGCCCGCGAACGGCAGCACGATCAGCGCCGCCATGGCGATGAAGTTGCCGACGTAGCCCATCCAGTCGTAATGCGCGCGCTCTTCGTCCGTCGTCGCCGCGAGAAATCGGTAGCTCGCATAGCCGGCCACGATCGCGCCGCCGAAGACGACGTTCGCGATCAGCCGGTGAATGTTGATCGGCATCCACGTGGCGTTGGCGATCGCGTGCCAGAGCTTGATGGTCGTGGGATCAGTCGTCGACGTGATGTCCCGGGGTGGCGACATCATGTAGGTGAGCCACGAGTTCGCGATCAACATCACCACGGTGCCCCAGACGTTGAGCAGGATGCCCAAGGTCCAGTGCACCTTCTTGGAGGGTCCGTATTTCCACCGGTCCCAGCCGTAGTAGTAGAGGTAGAGCGTGAACGACTCGAAAAAGAACAAGCCGGCGTAGAGCCACATGGACGGCCCGAACACCGCCGTCAGGTACGCCCAGAACTTCGGGTACAGGGTCGAGAGCAGGAAGACGAGGATCGCGCCCCAGATCGCCGTCGCGCTGTAGGCGACGAGCAGCAGCCGGGTAAACTCCTTGGCCAGCCGGTCGTACTTGGGCTCGTTCCCGAAAATGCCGATCGCCTCGGCCACGACGGCGAACATCGGCACGCCGAGTACGAAGGCCGCGAACATCAGGTGGACCTCGGCCGCGATCCACACCGCTCCGCGCGCGCCGACCACCGGGAATTCGCCGTAGGCGCGCACGCTGTCCGCGGCCGCCGTGAGGAGCAACATGGCGTCAGCCATCAACCGTCAGCCTCCGTGAAGAACGGCCGTCGTTTCGAGAAGTCGATCGGCATCGCGCTGCGGATCTCGGATAACATCTCGACCGTCACTTGCCGGTCGCCGCGGCGTCGCGCGTAATCTTCCACCCGCTGCATCACCACGCCACGGACGAACGAGGGAATCCGCTCGAGCCGCGCGCGCGCCGCGGGCGTCCATTGGAGCGCCGCCTGGAACTCCGCGCCGTAGGTCACGCCGCGGACGGGCTCGAGCAGCGCGGCGCCCGGGCGCGGCTCGTAAGTGCACGACGGGTCGGCCGCGAGCACGTCGCCTTCCACGGCGAACGCCCGGGCGCGGCAGCCGCCGCACACGCTGCGGTATTCGCAGGCGCCGCATTTGCCGCCCAGCCGCCCCTCGCGCAGTTGGCGAAACAGCGGCGCCTCGCGCCAGATCTCGCCGAAGCTGTGCGTGCGCAGGTCCCCGGCGACCTCGGGCAGATACGGGCAGGGCGTGAGCTTGCCGTCGGGAGTGATGCGGCAATACTGCGTGCCGCACGGGCAACGCGTCTCATAATTGAGGACCGGCGACTCGGGATCACTCTCGTGTACGTGCCGCATGAAGTGCGGCGCGCATTTCGCGCGCACCAGCATCGTGCCCCGGTAGTCGTGCTGCCAGCGGGCCAGGTCCCCGAGCACGGCCTCGTAGTCGACCGGAGAGAGATCGCTCAAGCCCGCGCCGCGCCCCGTCGGCACGAGGAAGTAGCAGTTGAACGCCACCGCGCCCTGCTCCGCCGACCAGGCGACCAGGCGCTCCAACTCGGTGCGGTTGCCTTTGCTGGCGGTCGTCTGGATGATGAAATCGAGGCGCTTGGCCCGCAGTCGCTGGATCGCCGCCTGCGTATCCGCGAGCGCGCCCTGGCCGTGGCGGAAGTTGTCGTGGTAAGAGGAGCGCAGCGAATCGACGCTTACCGCGAACCCGCGCACGCCCGCGTCCTTGAGCGCGGCGATGCGCTCGTCGGTGAGCAGGGTACCGTTCGTGCCCACTACGACCGTCGCGCCCCGCCCGGTCGCGTAGCACGCGATCTCCGTCAAGTCCTCGCGCAGCAGCGGCTCTCCGCCCGAGAGGATCAGCATCGGGGCGGGGCTCACCGCCACGAGCTCGTCCACCACGCGCAAGCACGCCGCCGTGTCGAGCTCCGACGTCGCGCGCTCGGTGGGGCCCGCCGAGATGTAGCAGTGGGCGCACTCCAAGTTGCAGCGCCGGGTGAGATTCCACGCGACGACATGGGGCACGTACTCCACCGTCAGTCGCCTGCCTGCTCTTGCAGCAAGCGCTCGATGGCCTGCTTCGCTTCTTCCGGCTTCACGCCTTTGAACTCCACCGGGCACTTGTCCATTTTCTCTTCGATGTCTCGGATCGGGCAGCGGGTGACTCCCTGCGCCTTCGCCTCCTCGATGAACGCCCGCATCTCGGGAGACAGCGCGTCTCCGCCTTGGGCTTCCGCGCGGATCTGCTTGGCCCGGAGCTCCGTGAACATGACCATCATCGTCTCGACGTCGAATTCATCGGCCTCGATCATCTGCTGCTTGTTGTCGTCCATCACCGGAGTCGTGACGCGCCAGATCTCGTGGGAACGCGCGAAGCGCTCGACGGTGTTGCGCGCGAGCGGCCGGGCGATGAGCGGCACGAGCTGCAGCCGCTGCCACGCCTCTTCGGTCCAGATGATCGGATCCGTGGCGATGCGGGGCCTGAAGCTCACCGCACCCGTCACCGGACAGCGCGTCTCGACCTCGGCCACCGCGGGCTCGGGGTCGGCGTCGTGCCCCTGCACCTTGGTCGCCTTGAGCTGTTCCGTCGCCTTCACCTCGGCGAGCACGATCTCCTCGGCGGTGCCGATGCCCATGATGAGCTGCATGTGCGTCGGCAGTAGCTTCGTGATCGCCTCGTCGAGCCAGCGATTGGTGACCGTCCCCGTCGTGCCCCCGGTCTGCTCTAGCATGTATTCCTCAACCGCCCGCCGGGCGATTCCCTGCGCAAAGGGCGGTACCCGAAGAATCCGGACTTCGGCTTCGGGCGCCCAGGGCAATCCCGCCTGGCCGTCTTCCTCGATCCAGGGAATGTCCTCGGGGCGGATGCCCACCGTGCCGGTGAGCAACGTGTTGCACGGCGCGAGCCGGACCAGATTCTCGGCCTGTGAGCCGAGGTCGGTGCCTTCGATGCGGTGGGAGCCGTGCCGCGCCAGCACGACGAGCGACGGCTTGATCTCCTCCGCCCACTGCATGATCACCTGGAACGGCTTGCCGATCAGGATCTGCGTCTTGATGGGAACGTCGGGGAATT
>JBGPIJ010000095.1:0-9824 GCA_041484865.1 Gemmatimonadota bacterium | reverse complement strand
GTCTCGATCCGCGCCCCACTCCCCCATGTCTTTTCCATCGCCGCCGACGTCGAGGGCTGGCCGGGCATCCTCCCGCACTACCGCCGGGTGCGCATGCTCGCGCGGTCCGAGACGGGCGGCATCGTGGAAATGGCCGCGAGCCGGCCGTTCGGGCCACTGCGGTTCCCCACGTGGTGGGTGTCGCGGATGACCATCGATCGAGCCGCGGGCGAGATTTCCTACACGCATCTGCGGGGTATCACTCGCGGCATGGACGTCGTCTGGCGACTGGAACCGAATGCCGTCGGGTCGGAGGTGACGGTCGAGCATCGCTGGACCGGCCCGCCCTGGCCGCTCGTAGGCCGCTCCATCGCGCGGCTCGTGATCGGGCCGATCTTCATTCACGGGATTGCGTCCCGCACGCTCGCGGGGATCAAACGTCACGCGGAGGGTGCGCAGTGAACGAGGACCGGCAGGTCGTGATCACGGGAGTCGGCGCGGTGACGCCGATCGGAACGGCGGCGGAGGGGTTGTGGGAGGGGCTCATCGCGCGCCGCTCGGCGGTGCGCGAGATCACCCGCTTCGATCCCGCGCCGTTCAGGAGTCGTATCGCCGCCGAGATCCCCGACTTCCGCCCGCACGACCACCTCGACGCGAAGCGCTCCAAGCGTCTCGACCGCTTCTCCCAGCTCGCCGTGACGAGCGCGCGCCTCGCCGTCCAGGACGCCGAGCTCCGGCCCGAACGCGAGGATCGCGACCGGATCGGGACGATGATGGGCTCGGCCTTGGGCGGCGTCGCCTTCGCCGAGGCGCAGGTCCGCCCGTTTTACCAGGACGGCCCCCGTGGACTGGACGCGAGTCTCGCGCTCGCCGTCTTTCCCGGCGCGGCGAGCTGCAACATCGCGATCGAATTCGGCTTCACCGGACCCAACTCGACCAACGCGATGAGCTGCGCGTCGGGGACGATCGCCGTGGGCGACGCGTTTCACGCCATCCGCGGCGGTCGCGCCGACGTCATGCTCGCGGGGGGCGCGGAGGCGCCGCTCGCACCCATGACCTTCGCGGCGTTCAGCATCATCCGCGCGATGAGCACCCGTAATGACGACCCCTCCCACGCCTCGCGGCCCTTCGACGCGGCCCGGGACGGATTCGTGATGGGGGAGGGCGCCGCGGTCCTCGTGCTCGAAGAGCGGACCCGGGCGCTCGCGCGCGGGGCGAAGATCTACGCGGAGATCGTGGGCTACGCCTCCACCAACGACGCGTATCACATGACGGCGCCGCGTCCCGACGGCCGGCAGGCGGCGCGCGCCATGCGCCTGGCCCTCGCCGACGCACACGTCGAGCCGACCGCCGTGGGATACGTGAACGCCCACGCCTCCGCGACGCCGCTGAATGACACGACCGAAACGACGGCGATCAAACAGGTGTTCGGCAGCCACGCCTATCGCCTGAGCGTGAGCGGCACCAAGGGCTACTACGGCCACGCGCTCGGCGCGAGCGGGGCGATCGAAGCCGCGATCTGCGCGCTGGCGATGGCCCGCTCCTGGCTCCCGCCCACGATCAACCTCGAGCGCCCCGATCCCGCGTGTGACCTCGACTGCATGCCCACGGACGGGCGCGCCGCGGCCCCGGACATCGTCGTCTCAAACTCGTTCGGCTTCGGCGGGATCAACGCCTCCCTGGTGTTGCGGCGCGCATAACTCGAGCCCTAGATTGGCCCCCATGCTCCCTCCGACGCGCGCACTCGTGGCCGAAATGATGGGTACTCTGTTGTTCGTCTTCCTCGGTGGTGGCAGCATCGTCATGAATGCGGCCACCGCCGGCACCCCCGGCTCGATGGGCATCGCCCTCGCGCATGGTATCGGCATGGCGGTCATCGTATCCGCCACGATGAACATTTCGGGCGGCCACATCAATCCCGCGGTGACCGCCGGCCTTTGGGTCGCACGGAAAATCGACGCGCGCACGGCGGGGGCGTATGTCGTCGCGCAGCTCGTGGGCGCGGTGCTCGGCGCCATTCTCATCAAGGCGCTGCTTCCCAGCGCCGCCGTGCAGGCCACGCTCGCGGGCGCGCCCCAACTCGGGCCGAGCGTGACGTTCATGCAGGGGGTCTGGGTCGAGACGGTGCTGACGTTCTTTTTGGTCAGCGCCGTATTCGGCACCGCCGTTTCTCCCGATGCGCCGAAGATCGGCGGGTTCGGCATCGGCCTCGCGATCTTCGTGGATGCGCTAGTCGGAGGCAATCTGACCGGGGCGATGATGAATCCCGCGCGCGCGTTCGGGCCCGCGGTGATCGCGCACGCCATGCACGGGCAAGCCGTTTATTGGATCGGACCGCTGCTGGGCGCCGCCGTGGCGGGAATCCTGTGGGGCGCCGTGCTGCTCCCTCGCCCCAGGCCTAGCTGAGGGCCTCCGCGGCGCTGGGCGCGAAGTAGCTGAGCACGATGTCGGCGCCGGCGCGGCGAATGGCATAGAGAGTTTCCCACATCGCGCGCGCCTCGTCCAGGGCGCCGCGCTCCGCCGCCGCCTTGATCATCGCGTACTCGCCGCTCACCTGATACGCCGCGAGCGGCCCTCCGAATTCCTGCTTGGCGCGGCGAATCAGGTCGAGACAAGGAAGCGCCGGCTTCACCAGGATGATGTCCGCTCCCTCCTCGACGTCGAGCGCGATCTCCTTCATCGCTTCATCCGCGTTGGTGCCCTGCATCTGATAGGTCTGCCGATCCCCGAACTGTGGGGTCGAGCCCGCGGCTTCCCGGAACGGCCCGTAGAAGGCCGACGCCATCTTCGCCGCGTACGACATGATCGGCATGCGCGCGAAGCCCGCCGCGTCGAGCGCCTTCCGGATGCCCGCCACCCGGCCGTCCATCATGTCGCTCGGCGCCACGATGTCCACGCCCGCCCGCGCCTGCGCCACGGCGACCTTCCCGAGCACGTAGACCGTGGGGTCGTTGTCCACGTCGCCATCCGTGATCACGCCGCAGTGGCCGTGGTCGGTGTACTCGCAGAGGCAGAGGTCGGCGATTACGAGCAATTGCGGAGCCGCGCGCTTCACCGCCTGAATCGCCTGCTGCACGATGCCCTGCGGGTCGTACGCCTCGGAGCCGGTTGCGTCCTTTTCGGCGGGCAGGCCGAAGAGAATGATGCCGCCGAGTCCGAGCCGGGCCGCCCGTTCCGCGTCCTTCACCAGCTCGTCCGTCGAGGTCTGGAATACGCCGGGCAGCGCGGCGACCTCGCGGCGCACGCCCTGCCCGTGGCAGACGAACAGGGGCCACACCAGCTGGGAGGGAACGAGGTGCGTTTCCTGCACGAGCCGGCGCAACGCGGGGGTGCGGCGTAGCCGACGCATGCGACGGATCGGAAAAACGCTCATCGTGCGAGTAACTCTAGCGCACCCTGCGCACTGAGCAAGGCGGCGACCGCGACGCCCGCCGCCGTTGCATCGTCGCTGATGTCCGCGGACGCCGTGATCTGCACCGAGCCGTCGGTCGCCGTCACCCTTCCATAGAGCCTACCCTTCCCGCTTCCCCCCTCCCGCTTCCCTCTCTCTACGAACGCCGCGACCGGTGCCTGACACCCGCCTCCGAGCGCCGCGAGCAGGCTTCGCTCGGCGCGGACCTGCGCGGCACTCTCGCGATGGTCGAGCGGCCGGAGAGCCGCTTCAGCCGTCCGGTCGCCGGCGCGAATCTCGAGGCCGAGCGCGCCCTGGCCGGGCGCGGGCATCACTTCGAGCGGGTCGAGCTTCAGCGCGGCGGCCGAGATCAGGCCGAGCCGGTCCAATCCCGCGAAAGCGAGCAGCGCCGCGTCGAGGTCCGATCCCTCCTTCACCTTCTTGACGCGCGTCGGGACGTTACCGCGCAGCGGAACGACCTCGAGGTCGGGACGAAGGTAGCGCAGCTGGGCGACCCGCCGCAGGCTCGACGTCCCCACTCGCGCGCCCGGGTTGAGCTCGGCCAGCGAGCGGACGTCGCCATCCTTTCGCACCAGGACCTCGCTCGGATCGACCCGCTCGGGGACGGCGCCAAGCACGAGCCCGTTCGGTAGAGTGGTGGGAAGATCCTTGAGCGAGTGCACGGCCACGTCGATGCGCCCGTCGAGCAGCGCGTCTTCGATGCTCTTCGTGAAGAAGCCCGTTCCCTCGAGCTCGTGGAGCGGACGGTCCACCTCGGCGTCGCCCTGCGTCTTGATGATCACCAGTTCGGTCGCGACCTGATCTCGCGCGAATCGCGCTCGCACCCATTCGGCCTGCCAGAGCGCGAGCTTGCTGCCGCGGGTACCAATCTTGAGGGCCATTACCCTTCCCCCTTCCCCCTTCCCTCTTCCCCGAAATACTTCACCAGCGCGGCGACCAGCCCCGGCACCGTGGATTGATCCGCCTCCACGCTCACGGTCATTCCGAGCGCGCGGGCCGTGTCGGCCGTGATCGGCCCGATCACCGCGGTGGCGAACCGGCCCGAAGTCGCCGCGTCCCGACCCACCTGCTCGACGAATCGCTGCACGGTGGACGAGGCCGTGAACGTCACCGCGTCGATACGCCCCGCGACGATATCGGCCGCGAGTCCTCCGCCGTCCCCCAACTCGGAGACCGATCGGTAGACCGGAATCACGTCCACGACGGCGCCTCCCGCGCGCAGTCCTTCGGGGAGCGCATCGCGGGCTTCGAGCGCCTGCGGGAGCAGGAAGCGCTTGCCGCGCAGATCCCCCTCCTCGCGCCGGACGAGTGCTTCGACAACGGCCTCGGCCACGAAGCGCTCCGGCACGAGCGCGGGGACGACGCCGACGCTGGCGAGCGCTTTGGCGGTCGCGGGTCCGATCGCGGCGACGGCCACCTTCGCCAGCGCGCCGGGCTCGAGCCCCCACGCGGTGAGGCGATCGTACACCACCCGGACCGTGTTTTGGCTGGTAAAGACGACCCACTGGTAGCGGGCCAGATCCCGGAACGCCGCCTCCAGCGCTGACAGGTCGGCGAGCGGCTCGATTCGGATCGTCGGCGCGGCGATCACCTCTGCCCCGAGCGCCACCAGGGCTTGGACCAGATCGCCCGCTTGCTCCCGCGCGCGGGTGACCACGATCCGTCGTCCAGCGAGCGACTGCGCCTTCCGTGGCATGGCTCGTTGCAATTTCACCGCGCGAAATCCCATTATCAAGGAATGCTGCGTTCCCTCCGCGCCATGCTGGAGCGCTTCGTCATGCGCCGCGCCGCCGCCTCGCACCGCACTGCACCTCGCCGCGCTGCCTGGTGGCTACGCCTCGGCTGCGAGCTGTCCACGGCGTTTGGCGAGCCCTTCCCCGCGCTCGTCCACCTGCGGCGCGCGCAGGGCGATCGCTGGGGCGCGCTCGCCGTGGCACAGCTCGCGGCGGCGCGGTTCTCCGGGAACCCCGACGCGTGGATGCTGCTCGGCGAAGCCTCCCAGATGGTGTTTCGCCAGAAGGAAGCGCTCGAGGCCTACGAGGAAGCGCTCGCCCTCGAGGAGCGCGTCGACGCGGCGCTCGCGGCGGGCGAGCTGTATCTCCGAGCGGGACGGCCGGCGGACGCCGCCGCGCGCTTCGCGCGGGCCTACGCCGCGGGCGGCGGCGCGCCGGCGCTCTGGGCGAACGCCCGCGCGCTGTTCCAGGCCGGCGACACCCGCGCCGCGGACGAGGCGCTGACCCTCTGGGCCGCGGAGGTACCAAACGGCCTCGAGCAGCTCACGCAGGCGCGCGCCGAGCTGCGCGGCGACTCCGACTCGACCACCATACCCGGTTGAGCGCCGCTGAGGCGCTCAGCGCCGCGGCCGGCGGTACAGGCTCAGCGCGTACCCCACGAGAATGGCGGCGGCCACGATGTACGCGGCCACCATGTACCCGCCGTTCTGCGGCACCCCCTCAACCATCGGAGCCCGCTTCGTGCGCGAGGGCGAGCGCGTAGGTCTGCATCACGAACCCGATGTACAGAATCGTGAACACCCCGAAGGAGAGCAGCAGCGTCACGAGCATCACGCCAGGCAGGGATGGGGCGCTCGGCTTGAGAACGATCGGCTGCGGGTGCAGGGTGCGGAACATGAGAACGCTGAAATGTATGAAGGGCACGAGGAGTAGCCCGCAAATCCCGAGCACGGCTGAGTAGCGAGCCCGCAACCCGACGTCGGTGACGGCCCCCCGCATCACCAGATACCCGAGATAGATGAAGAAGAGGAGCAGGGTAAGGGTGAGGCGAGCATCCCAAGTCCACCACGTGCCCCAGATCGGCTTCCCCCAGATCGGGCCCGTGGTGAGCACCACCGCCGCGAAAACGGCTCCTACCTGCGCCGACGCCTCCGCAAACCGGTCGAGGCGCGGATCTCCGAGAAAGAGAAAGAAGATGCTGGCGAGGCCGATCAGGATCATCGACGTCTCGGCCCACACGGCGGCCGGGACATGGATGTAATAGATCTTCTGCGCAAGTCCCTGTGTGGCTTCGGTCGGCGTGAACGCGAGCGCGCGCACGTACACCGCGCCAAGCAACACCAGCCCCACCAGCGACACGACACGTCCCTTTTGGATGAGCGTCATTCGTTCACCGTGGCAGGGAACAACAGGGTGGCAAGCGTCACAAAGCACATGTCGAAGGCGGCGAGCAACCTAAGCCACCCTTCCACCTCGCTCAAGGGGCGGCCGGCGAACAGCGCCGCCGTCACCTGCACGGCGCCGATCAACGGCGGAATCAGGAACGGCAACAGCAGCACGGGCAGCATCAGCTCCGCAAAGCGGGTGCGGATCACCATGGCGCTGAACAGCGTGCCCACGGCGACGAATCCCACCGTCGCGAGCACGATCAGGCCGACGAGCGGCACCAGCACGTTCCCGATCGGGACGTTGAAGAACAGCACGAAGAGCGGCAGGCCGATCGCCTCGACCACGCTCACGAACATGAGGTTCGCGATCAACTTCGCCCAATAGATGCTGCGCCGGCTGATGGGCGCCACGAGCAGCCCCTCGAGCGCCTGATTCTCGAGCTCGAGCTGAAACGCCCGGTTCAATGCCAGCATCGCCGCGAAGATGAACGTGATCCACAGGATGCTGGGCGCGAGATCGATCGTCGCGACGGCCGTGGGGTCGCGTCCGAAGTTGAACACCGTCAGCACGAGCGCCGTGAACACGGCCGCGGAGAGAAAGGCCGTTCGCGACCGGAACTCGAGCAGCAGATCCTTGCGCGCGATCACCCATGCGTGGCGCAGCACATCACCCACTGGCCACCGTCCGGCGGTAGGCGTCCGCGATGTCGCTCGGGCCCCGCGCGCCGCGCGGCTCGAAATGCACGAAGCGGCCCCGCGACTGGAACGCGACGTCGGTCGCGAGCTCGACCCCCTCGTCCACGTTGTGGGTGGCGAGCACGACGATGCGTCCCGCGCCCGTCAGCTCGGTTAAGAGCTCGCGGAACTCGGCCGCGGCGCTCAGATCGAGCCCTGTGAACGGCTCGTCGAGCAGCAGCACGCGCGGATCGTGGATCAGCGCCCGTGCGATCGTGGCCCGCTGCATCAGACCGCGCGACAGCACGCGCACCTGCACATCGGCGCGATCGGCAAGTCCCAGGCGCCGCAGCAGCTCGTCGGCTCGCCGCAGGCGCAGCGCGCGCGGCACGTCGTACAGCGTCGCCCAGAAAAGCAGGTTCTCGCGCACCGTCAGGTGACCGTACAAGTGCGATTGGTGTCCGATCCATCCCACCGCTGCGCGACCACCCTCCACCACGGCCCGGCCCGCTTCAGGCTGGATCAGCCCGGCCAGCACCTTGAGCAGCGTCGTCTTGCCCGCGCCGTTCGGGCCGAACAGCGCCAGCGTCCGGCCCGCCGACAAGGTGAACGAAATGCCATCGAGTGCCCGGACTGAGCCGAAGGAGTGTCGCAGGCCTTCAGCCGATAGCATCGATGCGCGCGGCGAGGTCTTCCATCTTGAAGGGCTTGACGAGATATCCGCGGTGGCCGAGGTCGAGCACGTCGATGAGGGGCTCGAGGCTCACGTACGCGGTCGTCACGATGACGGGAAGGCCGGGATGGGAGGCGCGAATCTCCTGGAGCAGAGCGACCCCATCGGTATCCGGCAGTCGCATGTCGAGCACGAGGACGTCAGGTGCGAAGTTCTGGAGCCGCCGCAGCGCTTCCGTCCCGCTCGCGGCGAACGCCATCCGATATTGCGGAGTGAAGAACCGCTCGTACGCCGACCGGATCGAGGGTTCGTCATCTACGAAGAGCACTTTGCGCCGCGTTGTCCCAGCCATTGTGGCGCAATATATGCGGCCCCGGACGACCGTCCTATGGGAACTACGGGGGGCCTCGTCCAGTGACGATTACTGTCGGCCGGTCTCCAGCTCGAAGAGATCGTCCAGCTTGGTCAACACCAGCAGGAAGCGAAGCTCGTCGTTCGCCCCCCGCAGACAGACGGTCAAGCGGCGCTCGGCCGCCTTGCGCTGAATCAGCATCAGCGCGCCGAGACCCGCGCTGTCGACCGCGCGCGTGGCGGACAGGTCGATGACCAGGCGCCCCGCCCCCTCAGGGAGCTGGTCCAGTAGTTCCCCCGCCGTGCGACGGAACGTGGTTCGCGTCTCGAGTCCCAACTCCTCGGGCGCGGCCAGCGCCTTCTCCATCGGTCGCGTCGTCATTGTCATAAGGTCTCCCACACTCGGCTCCACCGAAGGTTCTGCCATCCCCAATGCGACTCCAGTGCCACCGGAGCTAACCCATGCTGCGTCAATCTGTTGTCAAAACCGCCCCAAGGCTTTTGCCGCTCCGCAGGTGTCGCAGAGCGAGCGCATCGGCGCAGATTGCAAACCCCGCCCCCGCGCCTTGACCGTGAACCGTAATGGGTGCGAACCTTTACCCTCACTCCACGCCGCGACGCTCCCGTGACCGACCGCCTCGAAACCCTGCTCGACGAGCAGCGCAATTTCTCGCCTCCCCCGGCCTTCCGCGCGGCGGCCCACGTGCGTGACGACGAGCCGTACGCGCGCGCCCAACGCGACCGCGAGGGCTATTGGGCGGAGTGGGCCAGGCAGCTCGACTGGATACGGCCCTGGGACCGCGTGCTCGAATGGCACCCACCGCACGCGAAGTGGTTTCTCGGCGGCCGCCTCAACGTTTCGGCCAATTGTCTCGATCGGCACGTCCAGGCCGGCCGGGGGGACAAAGCAGCGCTGATCTGGGAAGGCGAGCCGGGCGAAGTACGACGGCTCACCTACCGCGATCTGCACGCCGACGTCAACCGATTTGCCAACGTCTTGAAGGGATTGGGCGTGACACGGGGAGACCGCGTCGCAATCTACATGCCCATGGTCCCCGAAGTCGCCGTCGCGATGCTCGCCTGCGCGCGCATCGGGGCGATTCATACCGTGGTATTCGGCGGATTCTCCGCTGAGTCGCTGCGCGACCGGATTCAGGACGCGAGCGCCAGCGTGCTCGTCACCGCCGACGGCGGCTACCGCCGCGGCGCTGTGGTGCCGCTCAAGCGCAACGCCGACGAGGCCGTGCAACAGACGCCGACGGTGCGCCATGTCGTAGTGCTGCAACGCACCAAAGAGCCGGTGCCGATGCGACCGGGCCGCGATGCCTGGTGGCACGAGCTGATGGCCCGGGCCGGAGCGACCTGCGAGCCGGAGTCGATGGACGCGGAGGATCCGCTGTTCATCCTCTACACCTCAGGCACGACCGGCAAGCCGAAGGGCATCCTGCACACGACCGGCGGCTACCTGACCCACGTCTACGCGACCACGAAATGGGTCTTCGATCTCACGGACCGAGACGTCTTCTGGTGCACCGCCGACGTCGGCTGGGTGACCGGCCATTCGTACGTCGTGTACGGACCGCTCGCACTTGGCGTGACGGAGGTGATGTACG
>JBGPIJ010000094.1:0-9838 GCA_041484865.1 Gemmatimonadota bacterium | reverse complement strand
GACGCGCTGCGCACCGCCGGAGGCGTATGCGCCGGTGAGCGTCTGAATGACCGCTTCGCGCTTCGCCGCCGGCACCTCCGACAGCTGCGCGGCCGCGTTGGGGATCTGCTCGGCGGCCGCGGTGACGGCGGTGGCCCACTCGCGCGCCCCGGCTACCCAGTCACCCAGTCGGGCGCGCAGCTCGGCCAGCTCGATCGCGAACGCGGCCGGCCGCCGTAGTGCCTGCCGGCCCGCGAGCAGGACTTCACCGGCGGCGTCGTAGGCGGAGACGTCCTCGAGCGCGATGGCCCACTCGCGATAGGGCCTCGGATCGTCCGGCCGGCGTCGCGCCCAGCGCCGCGCGATCAAGCCCGCGGTGTCCGGCTCGTTGAGACCGATATAGGCGCGGAGCAACAGCGCCTGAAGGTCCGGGTTGGTCGAGTCGCGGGCAACGGCGCGCTCCGCGGGGGGGAGAACGTCCCGGCGACGGTTGAGCTCCGGCAGCACGCGCTCGAGGCCCAGCAGCGCCGCGAGATTCGTAGGGTCGGCGCGCAGCGTGGCGAAGTAGACGTCGGCCGCCTTGTCGGGCCGGCCGCTCCGCTCGAGATCGAACCCCTCACCGATCGCCTGGGCGCGCGCCGCGCCCGCGCCGGCCAGGAGTAGCAGCACCAGGCCGAGCGCGGACCTAATGCCGACCCCCCGTCCCGGGGGCGTTGAGCCGGCGGAAATACTCGAGCACGAGGCGACGCTGCTCCGGAGTCAGATCGTGCAGCTCGTCCCAGGTGGGATACCGCAACCGGGGACCGGCGCCGGTCGCCCCCGGCAGCAGCGCCGGGGGAATGCTGACGCTGTCGATGGTCGCCGCCTGGCTGACCCGTTCCTTCTGGTCGTCCGGATCGGAGCCGTTGAGGGTGCGGCCCGCGTCGAGCAGCCGGTGATAGAGGAGAGACTGGCGCTGGATCGTCCGGGCGTCGAGCCGGCCGGCCTCGAGCTGCGCGGCCAGGTCCTGCGCTTCCTTCGCCAGCGATCCCGCCGCCGAGCTGACGCCCTCGGCGCGCATCCGGTCGAGCTGGTCCGCCAATGCGCGCTGCTGGGCCGCGATCGCCCGCAGCTGCTCCATCACGGCCTCACCGCCGGCGGCGGCCATCGGGAGCAATCCTTCCGCTTGACCGTTCATGTCTCCTTGCTGACCGGCCAGGCGCATGAGTTGCTCCATCGCTTCTGCAAAGCCGGTTCCCGACTTCGCCTCCGACACCGCGCGGCGGCTGCGCGCGATCGCGTGCGCCGTCGCGTTCAACGCGTCCACCGACTGGCCCGCGAGCGTCGCCGCCGTGCCTAAGCCCGGGTTCGCTTCCCCCAACTGGTCTTGCGTCGCACGCATCTGGTGCTGGGCGAATCCGAGCGCCCGTTCGAGCATCGGCGAGACGAGCGCGTGGCGCGCTTCGGCCGCTCGAATCTCCTTCCCGACGACGGAGGTGCCCTCCTCGATCGACGCCTGCAGCGAGCGCGTCGCGGCGCTCGTATCACCGCGCCGCAACGCCTCCGCCACGTCTCGCTGCCGGGCCGTCAGGTCGGCCGTCTCGGTGAGGGCGCGATCGAGCGCGTCGATCGTTTCCTGCCGCCACCCCCGCACGATCGAGTCACGCTGGTTGCGCAGCTCACCCGGGATCTCGGCGAGCGAGGACTCAGCCGCCGCGCCGGCGCTCCCGGCAGCCCGAGATTGCCGCGCGGCGGCGGCCGTCGCGGCCCGGCCCATGGCGCCGCGTGCCCGTTCCGCCGCCGCCTGCGGGTCGGCGAGCGGTGTCGCCCCCTCGGGTGACGTCGCTTGCGCCAGGTCCTGCGCCGTCGTCGCGATGCCGTGCGCGAGCGAGTCCGCACGCGCCGCGAGCGCGCTCTCCCGGGCCGCCCCCGCCGTATCGGGCTGGCGCGCATCGGTACCGTTCCATTCCGCCTGGCGGCGTTGCAGATCTTGGGCGTCGGCGGCGAGAGAGGCCAGCGCGCCCTCGATCGCCGCGCGGCGGAACAGATCGCGACTGCGTTCCAACTCCTCCCGGAGACGCCCCTGCGCCTCGACGAGGCGCTGGAGCGCGTTGCGCGTCGCCTCGGGGTCGAGCCGGCTCAGCGCATCCTGCAGCTCGCGCAGCCGCTGCTCGAGCTCCGGGCTGAGCGCCCGCTGCAAGAGCTGCCGCACCTCGGCGAGGCGGGCCTGAAACGCCGTGTCGGTGAGGCCGGCGGCCTGCGCCGCGCGCGCCACCTGTTGGACCTGCTCGGTGAGCTGTCGCGCCCGGGTCTCGACGTCGGTCTGCTGCTGCCGGATCGCGGCCGCGCGCTCGGTCGCCTCGAATGGGAGGGCGCCGGACTGCGCGCTCGCCGCGCGTCGACCGCTGCCGGCCGCGTCGCGCGACCGCTCCTGCGCGAGATCCCGCGTCCGGTCCGAGAGCGCACCCTGGGCCGCTACGAGCGAGTCGGCCGCCGCCCCGATATCGCTCGTCGCGGCGCGGGTCGCGGCCCGCAGCTCCTCGAGACTCGGCAGCCGCAGCGCGAACTCGGGGCTTTGCCCTTTGTGATGCTCGGGGGCGTTGTCCCACGCCTCGACCCGGAAACGCAGCGTGTCTCCCGGCAGCAGACCCCGCCGCTCGGCCTCGAGCACGCCTTGGATCAGGGCGCGATCCCCCGCCCCGCTGACGTCGAGTCCCTGACGTACCGGCTCCCCGATCTTGCCGGTCTGGCTCGCCCGCCAACTCACAACCTCGACGCGGGTGATCCCATGGTCGTCGCGGACATCGATGACGAGCGGCTGGCGGAGATTGATCGGCAGCATCGTATCTCGTCCCGGTACCGGCACGCTCACGGTCGGCGCGGAGTCGGGCACGAGACGGAGATGCAGCTCGGGGAGCGCAGTTCCCGTCTCGAGCGGCGCCCCGTCGGCGGTCACGACGTCGAGACGCCAGGTCCCCGACGTCGTGGGCACAAGCCGGCCGGTGAAGCGGTCCCCGCGGACCGTGAGTCGGGCGCTCTCCCCACCACCTTGCCGCGTCCACACCGCCCCACGCGCGCCGACGCTCAACGCCCCGCTCGTCCAAACCTCGGTGCCCGCCGGAAGCGGTATCGTGTCCGGGCCGGGGACGATCTGCCGCTCCTCACGCCCCAGATATGCCGGGTATCGGGCGACGACGACGAGCTCCGCGATGAACGCGGGCAGCGCAACCGCCACTTTGCGCTCCCGGCTGCGGCGCGATCCGCTCGTCGCCTTGAGGTAGAGGTCCGCCTCGAGCGGCCCGAGCTTGCGTGAGCCTTGGCCGTCGGCATCGAGGGACACCGGCATCGCGCGCCAAGGCTCCCCCATCCCCCGCGTCCAGAGGGTCGCCTCCAGCGCCGATGGAACCTCGATCGTGACCAGCACGCTGTCGCCGCGGCGCACGACGTCGTGATCCACGCCGAGCCGGACGGGCGCTCCGGCGTCGGCGAGCGCTTTCAGGGGATGCCAGAACGCCGCGCGGCCGCGCGCCGGCGACGCGGCCACGAACAGCGCTGCCCCCACGCACGCCACTGCACCGCCCAGGGCGAGCCCGCGCCGCGTGCTCCGGGCCAGCACGCGCTGCACGCGCGGAGCGGCGTCGGCCACGAGCCGCGCCGCGCGCTGGTCGGCGAGCGCGAGCAGCTCGGGGCTCGTTCCCGCCGCGGCTCCCGGCGTCATCGCGCCGAGCACGCTCCCCATCCGGATCTCCGCGGCCTGCTCCACAAGACGCGCCAGGGCTGGCGCATTCGCTCCGCGGCGCGCGCGGCGCGCGGCCCAGAAGGAGACGGCCACGACGCCCAGCATCGCGATCCAGCAAATGACGATGAGAAGCGCGCGCGGCGCGAGCCACACGCCCGCCGCGGCGATGGCGAGGACCGTGCCGCCGCAGAGCAGCAGCATCGCCGCGGCGCGCGCGCGGGCATGAGGGCGCCCGAGCTGGCGCAGGCGCTCCGCCGTCCGCGTCACGGGATCGCGCTCACCGCGTATGTGAAAAGATTGACGCCCATCCGCAGTGCTGCCTCGTGGAGCTCCGGAGGATCGTGATGAACGTCGGCGTCCTCCCACCCGTCCCCCAGATCGGTCTGATAGGAATAGTACACGACCAGCCGGTTCCCCAAGAAAATCCCGAATCCCTGCGCGGGGAGCCCGTCGTGTTGATGAATCTTAGGCAGTCCCCTGGGGAAATCGTAGACGATGTGGTAGATAGGATGGCTCAACGGCACCTCAACCAAGGGATGGTCGGGGAACACGCGCGCAATCTCGCGGCGGAACGACTGGTCCATCCCATAGTCGTCATCGGCGTGGAGGAATCCGCCCTGTTCGAGATAGCGGCGCAGCGTATTCACCTCGTCGTCCGAGAAATGGACGTTGCCGTGGCCGCGCATGAAAAGGTACGGCACGTCCCACAGGTCGGCGCTCGCGAGCGTAACGACGCGCTCGCGCTCGAGCACCGACAGGGTCGTGCGCTGGCGAATTGCGGCGAGGAGATTGGGGAGCGAGGACGGCCCGGCGTACCAATCGCCGCCGCCGTCGTAATGCAGGCGGCCAATCGTAAGGACGGCGGTCGATGAGGCGGCGGACGATAGAACGGCGGTCAGGACCACTAGCACTCCGACCGCCGCTCTACCTACCGTCGATTCACCGACCGCCGTCTCACCGACCGCCATCTTTTCTTTCACAACTCATTGACCAATCGATACGCCGTATTTCTCGAGATCCCCGTTTCGGTCGCCAGCTGGTCGGCGACGTCTTTGCGCGACAGGCCTTCCGCGAGGAGGGCGCGGGCGCGCGCCGCGGGATCGGAGGGAGGTTCCTCCCGCGGCGGGCGGCCCGCCCCGGCCACAACGATCGTGACCTCACCCCGCACCGGAGCCTCCGCGTAGTAACACTGCAGGTCGGCGAGGGTGCCCGTTCTCGTCTCCTCGAACAGCTTGGTCATCTCGCGCGCAACCGCCGCGCGCCGCTCGGGACCGCACGTCTCCGCCAGGTCGTGGAGCAGATCGGCAACGCGGTTCGGCGCCTCGAACAGGACTACGCTCCACTCGCTCTGCGCCGTCGCCTGCAGCAGGCGGCGGCGGTCCGATCCCTTGCGGGGGAGAAATCCGAGAAACACATAGCGGTCCGCGGACAGGCCGGACACCGCGAGCGCCGCCGCGACGGCGCTGGGACCCGGGATCGTCACGATGGGCACGTCGCGCTCGCGCGCCAGCGCGACCAGCTCGGCCCCGGGGTCGCTCACCGTCGGCGTTCCGGCGTCGGTCACGAGCGCGACGTCCTTGCCGGTGTCCAGGAAGCGCAGGATGCGCCGCGCGGCGGATTTATTCGAGTGGGCGTGGAAGCTGATCAGGTCGGCCGTGGAGCCGACGTGCACAAGCAGCGTCTTCGAGTGACGGGTGTCCTCGGCGGCCACCGCCGCTACACGACAGAGTGTCGCGGCGGCGCGGGGGGAAAGGTCTTCGAGATTACCGAGCGGCGTTGCGACGACGTAGAGAGTCCCGGGCATCTCACCAGGCGACCTGCCACGGAAGGCGGGTGTAGAATCCCGCGGACTGCAGCACGTAGCGGTGCTCCCGGGTCGCCTCCTGCAGAATCTTGAGCGCGGTGCCGGGCATCATCACCTCCACACCCTCGAGCAGCTGAAGCGACCAGTCCGCGAGGGCACCCGCCAGCTCTTCCGGCTGCACCACGGCGTCGGGCGGCTCGGCGTCCCGGGGCACGCTGAGCACGCCCAGCGCCTGGTGGCTGGCGATGATGCCGGCGCAGACCTTCTGCGCCCGGCGCCGCGCCTGGCCCGGGAACTCCTTATCCACTTCGTCGACGATTCGCCAGTACACCTCGTGATAGGTCTTGATCAACGATTTCGGAGCCTGCGCGGGCAGATCGGCCACCGCCGGAAACAGGGCGACCGACAGCGGAAGCCGCTTGCCGTCGGCGCTGTGAAACTGCGATTCGATGAACTTCTCGACCCGCATCTCAGGGGGCTTGTCGCAAAAGTATCCGGTGGAGGGGCGGCCGGCGTCGAAGCGGAGATACGACACACGGCCGTCGGAAATCAGCTCGAGTACGGCGCTGATCCGTTTGCTTTGCAGCGTCCGCACCAGTGTAGCGGGCTCGTCCACGCCCAGCGCCGGGGACTCGAGGGGCACGGCGCACGATTGGTACATCCACGCGAGCTGCTCCATCGGCGCCACACAATATGCCAGCTCGCCCCGCTCCACCTCGGCGCGCATGCGGGTGAGGGCCTCGGCGATGGTGATGACGCGGCGCCCCTCTTGGCTCAGGGAGGCGGCATTCACCGCCTCACCCTTACGGAGAAACACGAGCAGGCATTCCTCGGGCAGGTACGTCGTGAGGTAGCCGTCGACGCGCCCATCGCGGTCGCGTTTCGCGAACGCGAGGACGTTATCGAGGTGGACGAAGGCGAGTCGAGTGCGATGAATAAGCCGATCCACCTGCGGAAAAGACAACTCCGCGAGGCGGATCGGCGAATTCGTCAGGCGAGCGCTGCTCGCGCGCATGGCCCCCCCTCCCCCCTCCGGAGGAGGATCCTACGATAGATGCTGCTTGATCTTCTGTTCGAACGCCGTCTTCGGATATGCACCCACCAGGGTATCGACGTGGTGCCCGTCCTTGAAGAATAGGATACTCGGAATCGAGCGCACGTTGAAGCGCATCGCCGTCCGTTGATTGGCATCGACGTCGACCTTGGTCACCTTGACCTTGCCGTCGTACTCACCGGCCAGTTGGTCCATGATCGGCGCCACCATGTGGCACGGGCCGCACCAGGTGGCCCAGAAGTCCACGACGACGAGCCCTTTGTGCTGCTCGATCTCGGCGCTGAACGTGGCGTCGGTGACCGCCACGGGATGCGTTTCTGTCATGACCTTCCACTCCTGTTCGGATAAACCCATTAAGTTGCGAGCCATGGCGGAGGCTTCCGCACGGGCCCAGATCGCGCACATCGGAATCGCCGTACCAAGCATCACGACCGCGCTGGCGTTCTACCGCGACGTGCTCGGGATTGCTCCCGGCCCGCCGGAAACGGCGGACGGCGCGACGATCGTGGCGCTGCCGTTCGGCGACGTGCAGGTCGAGCTGCTCGAGCCGCGCTCCCCCGATAGCCCAATCGCGAAGTTCCTGTCGCGGCGGGGGCCCGGGATCCATCACATCTGTTACCGGGTGCCCGATCTCGACCGCGCCCTCGCGCAATGCCGTGCGGCCGGATACGAGCTGGTCGACGCCACGCCGCGCATCGGCGCGGGGAAGCGGCGCATCGCCTTCGTGCACCCTCGCGCGACCGCCGGGATTCTGCTCGAGCTGACGGAGTAGAGAACGCCCGGCGTCAGGAGCCGGTTCCGTGAGTCGGAGGCCTACACCCCATCGCGGGATTGCTCGCATTCTCGAGATGCACGTCGTAGACGAGCCAGCCGCCGCGTTTGACGCGGATCACGTCGATCGGCTGCACCAGCGTGCACATGGCGCGCTGCAGCTCGACGCGGAATGCCCGCTGGTCCTCGTGCCCCGGGACCGCGAGCGGGCCCTCGAGAACCCGGTACCCGTCGTGTGCAAGGTACTTCTGAATGACGGTGACGCGCTTCTTCAGCTCCTCCGGCTTCATCCATTCGGCCGCGGGGCCGCGCTCCGTCCCCCACAGCGTGCCCATCCGTGTGAAATCGCTTGCATGGACGGCGGCCAAGAACTGCGCGACGGTCTGGTTCATCGATTCCGGGGCGGGCGCCGCAGGCGTCGCCGGCCGGGACCCACAGCCCAGACTGCCCAGCATGGCGAGCACGGCCAATCGTCGCATCACGAGCACCGTCCAGTGACGAGTAAACCGAAGGTAAGAGTGCATGCGGCTCTACGTCAACATTGACCACATCGCGACGCTCCGCGAGGCGCGTCAAACAGATGAACCCGACCCGGTGCGCGCCGCGGCGGCGGCCGAGCGCGGCGGCGCGGACGGCATCACCATCCATCTCCGCGAGGACCGGCGCCACATCCAGGACGCGGATGTGCGCGCGCTGCGTCGCACCGTGCGCACGCTGCTGAACCTCGAGCTCGGCGCGCATGCCGAGATCGTGCGCATCGCGTGCCGCGAGCGGCCGTTCCAGGCGACGCTCGTCCCCGAGCGGCGCCAGGAGATCACGACCGAGGGCGGCCTCGCGCTGAGGCGCGGCGATCGCCGCCTCGCCGACGCGATCCGGCGGCTCACGCGCGCGGGAATCCGGGTGAGCCTCTTTATCGACCCCGATCTCCGGGTGATCGATCGGGCCGCCGAGCTCGGCGTGCCCGCGATCGAGCTGCATACGGGGCGATACGCCCACACCTGGCGCCGGAGCGACGTGGCGCTCCGTCAGCTGCGCCGCGCGTCCGCCCACGCGCGGGCGGAGGGGCTCGCCGTGCACGCCGGGCACGGCCTCACCTACCAGAACGTGCAGCCCGTCGCCGCGATCCCCGAGATCGAAGAGCTGAACATCGGTCACACGATCGTGAGCAACGCCGTGTTCTGGGGCTTGGAAGAGGCGGTGGCACGCATGCGAAAGCTCGTGGATGACGCCCGAATGCCTTAGTTTTTCCCCATGACCGAGCCCGGCAAACCCCTGGGGATGTCCGACTTCTTCGCCCTCGAGGCGGGCGAGTATCTCGAGCGGCTGGACGCGCTGCTCGGGACGGCGGAGCCCGCCGCGGATGAGTTCGTGCGGCTCGCGCGCGCCCTGCGTGGCAGCGCGCTCATGGCGCACCAAGCGGCGATCGCCCGCGCGGCCGCCGGTCTCGAAGGCGTGGCGCGCGTGCTGCGCGAAGGGCGCCGCGCCTGGGACGCGCACACCAAGCAGCTCAGCGTGCGCGCCCTCGACGACCTCAAGATCCTCGTGCGGCACGCCGCGAGCTGGGCCGAGGCGGACACGGCCAAGGCCGAGGCGCTCGCGACGGAGCTCGAGCGGGCGGCGGGCCACTCTCCCCCCGCCGCCCGGCCCGCCGAGGTGCCGGGCCTGGACGCCGGGGCGCGGGCCTTCGTGGCACGGGAAGGCGCGGCGATCGCGGGCGCGCTCGACCGGGCCGCACAAAGCTTCCGCGTCGATCCGCACGCGCACGACCCGCTCCAGCATGTGTTGCGGGCGCTACAGCCGCTGCGCGGCCTCGCGGCGCTCAACGATCTGCCGCCGCTCCCCGATCTGCTCGAGGGCATCGAGCGCGTCATCGGCGATTTCGGCCGGCCCGGCTTCACGCCCGCCGTCGCCGCGCACGATCTCTTTCAGGCGGCGGCGGGGGCGATCGCGCGCGCCGCTCGCGAAGTCGCGGAACAGGGTCGCCCGAGCCCGGATGCGGCCGAATTCCGGAGCTTCGCGGATCTGTTGATGCGCTTGAGCGCAACCGAGGAGGCGGCGGTGCCGATCGCGACGCTGTACTACGGCGACACCGGTCCCCACCTCGTGCGGCAGGGGGTTGCGGGGCCGCGTCCGGCGCTCGGGCGGCTCGAGCTGGTGAGTCAGGGTGAGCATCTGCGTCAGGCCGCCGATTCGCTGGAGCGCGCGCCCAGCGCGACGCAGCGCGAGCTGCGCGCCCACACGCTCGCGGCCACCTTCCGCGGACTCGCCGGCGCGGGCGGCGGCCCGATCGCCGAGCGGCTCGCGGAGTTCGCCGCGCTCGCCCGCGACGTCGTGGCGAGCGGCGCCGCGGTGCGCATCGCGCCGGCCTTCGCCGCGATCATCCGGCAAGTCGGCGATCTGCTCGCCCGGTCCGGCAGCGGTGACGAGAGTGGACTCGCCGCCGAGTTCGCGCCGCTCATCACGAGCGTGCGCGCCCTCGTCGCGCCCGCCCCTGCTGCTCCTCCTGCTCCTG
>JBGPIJ010000093.1:0-10054 GCA_041484865.1 Gemmatimonadota bacterium | reverse complement strand
GGCGCCGCGCCGCGCCCCGAATCCCTCCTCACCCTGCCCGGGCAACTGGTCGGGACGCTCGCGTACATGAGCCCCGAGCAGGCCGCGGGCGACTTAGGTGTCGACGGCCGCAGCGATCTCTACAGCCTGGCCTGCGTGCTGTTCGAGATGCTCGCGGGGGAGCCGCCGTTCGCGGGATCGAGCGCCCTGCGCACCATCGCCCGCCAAGTGACGGAGCTGCCGCGCCCGCTCCGCGCCCTGCGCCCCGACGTGCCCGCCGTGGTCGAGCAGGCGGTGGCCCGGGCGCTGGGCAAAGACCCCGCCGGGCGCTTCGACAGCGTCGCCGCGTTCCTCGAAGCGCTCGAGCCGGGCGCCGCCGCCGAGCGGACGCGCTCGATCGCGGTGCTGCCGTTCGCGAACACGAGTCCCGATCCAGACAACGAGTACTTCAGCGACGGCATGACGGATGAGCTGATCAACGCGCTCACCAAGGTCGAAGGCCTGCGGGTCGCTTCGCGGACCTCGGTGTTCGCGCTCAAGGGCGAAGCGCGCGACGTGCGGGCGATCGGCGCGCTGCTGGGCGTTTCGACCGTCCTCGAGGGGACGGTGCGCCGCGCCGGCGATCGCCTCCGCATCACGGCGCGACTCACCGCCACCGACGACGGGCGTCACCTCTGGTCGGAGCGCTACGACCGGAAACTCGACGACGTGTTCGCGATCCAGGACGAGATCGCTCGGCTCATCGTGAGCACGCTGCGCACCATCTTCCTCGCCGACCTGGGCGATCCCGCGCCGCAGCGCTACACCAAGAGCCTGGTGGCGTACGGGCTGTATCTGCGGGGCCGCTACTGTTGGAACAAGCGGTCTCGCGAAGGCGTCGCCGAGGCGATCGCGTTCTTCGAGCAGGCGATCGCCGCCGATCCCGCCTACGCGCTGGCCTACGCCGGTCTGGCGGACGCGTACGCGCTGCAGGTGGATTACCGGGGCATACCGGTGGCAGCGGGCTTCGAGCGAGCGCGCTCCTATGCGCGCCAGGCGCTCGAGCTGGACGAGCGGCTCGCCGAAGCGCACACCTCGCTCGGCTGGCTTCTCTTCATCCACGATTGGGACTGGGACGGGGGCATGCGCGCGTTTCGACGCGCCCTCGAGTTGAACCCCGGGTACGCTACGGCGCACCAGTGGTACAGCTTCCAGCTCATGGCGCTCGGGGCTGTGGAGCAGGCGCTGGTCGAAGGGCACGCGGCCCTCGAGCTCGATCCCGCGTCGGTCTCAATCCGGCGCTCGATCGGCTTCCTGTACTACTACGCCCGCCGCTACGACACGGCGCTCGAACATCTGCGCCGCGCGATCGCGATGAATCCAACCTCACAGGAGAACTACCGTCTCGTGGGCCTCGTCCTCACGCAGCAGGGGGAGTACGACCAGGCAGAGCGGGCCTTCCGCGAAGCGGTGTCGATCCCGGAGGAAACCGCCTACGCCGCCGCGGGACTGGGCTATCTGCTCGGCCTGCGCGGCGCGCGCGCGCAGGCGACGGCGATCCTCGAGGAGCTCGAGGCGCAGGCCCGCACCGCATACGTCTCCCCCGTGGCCTTCGCCACGCTCCACCTGGGGCTTGGGAACACGGATCAGACGTTCGCCTGGCTGGAGCGCGCCTACGAGGAGCGGCGCGGCTGGCTCGCGTACCTCAAGGTGGAGCCGATGCTCGACCCCCTGCGGGCGGACCCTCGGTTCGCCGAAATGGTACATCGTATGAGATTATAGCACCGAGCCTGAGCACCGTCACCAGCGCGGAGGTCCCGCATGAGACACCCAGCCGCACCAATCGCTCTGCTCCTATGGCTTGCCCTTCTTCCTGCCAGGCAGCAGCAGCACCCTTACGTCTACCAAGGGACGATCGAGACCACGCAACCGAAGGCCGGATCGTTCGCCCTGATCACCGGCGTCGGCATGGCGCTGCGCCTGGTGAGCATCCAGACCACGCCCGCCACCCGGGTGGCGAGCGGCACGACGACGCTCGCGCTCAAGGCGCTCAAGCCCGGCGACGTGGTCCGCGCCGAATGCCACTCCACGCCCAGGGGACTCATCGCCGATCGGATCCAAAGGATCCCCCTCCCATGAGCGCCGGGCGTGTGGTCGCGGGGCTCCTCGCCCTCATCGCCGCCACGGCGTGCGAGAAGCCCGTCAGGTCGGGCGATCCGCTGCGCGGCCTGAGCCGCGAGCAGCTCGATCGGTTTCAAGCCGGTAAGGCGGTCTTCGACAGCGCGTTCATGCCGGCCACTGGACTGGGCCCCCTCTTCAACTCCACCGGGTGCAGCGAGTGCCATGAGGATCCCGCCGCCGGCGGCCGTGGCGATGAGGTCGAGGTGCACGCCACGGCGCTCCGCGCGGGAGGCGTGTGCGACCCGCTCGTGGGCGAAGGCGGACCGGTCATCCAGCAGCAGGTGACGCCCGCGCTCAAGGCTGCGCTGGGCATCGACGTCGAGCCGTTCCCGAAGGACGCGAGCGGGCGCGCCACGCGCACCACCCCCGTGCTGTTCGGGCGCGGACTCTTGGACGCGGTTCCTGATTCGCTGATTCTGAGCTACGCCGATCCGGACGACCGGAACCACGACGGGATCCGGGGACGGCCCAACCGTTCCGTGGACGGTCGGATCGGCCGCTTCGGGCGCAAGGCCTTCGTGCCGACCCTCGACGAGTTCAATGCCGGCGCGTTCGTGGCGGAGATGGGCGTGACGAACCCCGCCCAGCCGACCGAGGAGACGATCGGCGGACAGCCGATTCCGGCGGGAGTCGATCCCGCGCCCGATCCCGAGATCAATCAGCAGATGCTCGATCGGACGAACGACTTCGTCCGCTTCCTTGCACGGCCTTCGGTCAAGCTGACTAGGGAGGGGCGAGAGGGCAGGGAGCTGTTCGGCCGCATCGGCTGCGCCACCTGCCACGTGCCGACGCTCCGCACCGGCGCCAGTCCCGTGGCCGCCGTCGATCACAAGACCTTTGAGGCGTACACCGATCTGCTGCTCCACGACATGGGCCCGGATCTGGCCGATATCTGCCTCGGCCTGGCCGGCCCCTCCGACTTCCGGACCGAGCCGTTGATCGGGCTCGACTCCGCCAAGCACTTCCTGCACGACGGCCGGGCCGACACGCCCGAGCGCGCGATCGAGCTGCACGGCGGCGAGGCGGTGACCGCGCGCGATCGATTCCTGAGATTGCCCGCCGGAGAGCGCGCGGCGTTGGTCGCGTTTCTCAGGTCCCTGTGAGCGGGTGACGCCCCTGGCGCTACGGTAGGGAGACGACCGGACTGTATGACCCGACGAGGGTCCGGCTCCACCACGCTCCCGTCGCGCGCCGCCCGGCCACCGTCGTAAACCGATAGTCGTACCGCAGCGCCCGGATGTACTTCGGCGGGTGCTCCGGAAACGGATTCTGCGCCAGGAGCCCGAGCACGGGCGGGGAGCCTTCGAGCAAACGCCCCAGGAACGCCTGAAACCACGGCGTCGCCTCCGCGCGGCTCAGTGCCGCGAACCACATCTGCCAATCGAGCCGGGGCTGGTGCGGTTCCACGAAGCGCGGTCGCCGCATCACGTCACCCGGCTTGTACGCGAACTCGTAGGCCCGCCAGGTACGGAGATCGTCGCTCCCTTCGACGATGATCTCGCTGCGTGAGGTCGTCATCACCCGGAACAGGCCGTAGCTGTTGATGCTCCGGAATGGCTCGACCCACCCGAGCGCGCGCCGCACCGACGGCGGCACGGTGGCGCGAACCGAAAGATTTTGCCAGAACCTGACGCCGCTCACGACGAGCACGACGGCCGCGACCAAGGCCCGCAGCGCCGGTCCGATCGAGCCGGACGATATCTGTGAGACCGCCAGATCCTGCATCAGATTGATGGGCAGTACGCGCGCCCAGCCCGCGTCGTCGATCAGCAGCAGCGCGAGAGCGATGGTCAGCAAGTTGAAGAAGGTGTAGTTCCCGGTGGCGAGGATCATGACCTGCATCACCACGATCCCGGCGCAGGCGACGAACCGCATGCCGCGCGACCCGAACATCAGCAGCGGAACACCGATCTCGAGCAGGAACGTCATCACAACCAGCGATTTCTTCACTACGGAGGGCAGCCGGTGGGCATACCAGGCGGTCCACGTCGGCAACGGCTGCGTGTAGAAATGGAAATCGAGGGCCGTGAGCTGACGCCACGTGGGGTCGCCCCAGGTGAGCTTCACGAGCCCCGATTGAAAGCTGAGGCGAAACAACAGCCACCAGAGCAGGAACAGGACGATCGCGGACACCGGTGAGCCGGGCGTGCGCCCGGGCAAGAGTTGCGGAGGTGCAAGGAAGACGGCAAGAAAGCCCGCCTCGATCAGCAGCACATCCCACTGATAGGCAAGGAAGTCCTGTCCCACGCTCACGAGCGAGAGGTACAGTACCCACAGCGTGACGAGACACAGCAGCGGGGCCACATTGACGATGAGCAGCACGGCCGCGAGCGTGCCGAGCCCGCACGCAAGCCACAATGCCGGATCGCTCGCCTGGGCCCAGAATACGGTCGGCACGAGCCGGTATCGCTCCGGGCCCACGTAGGTTCGGATCGTGTCCAGGTATTGCGCCGCGGGGAGGATGCCGCCGCTTCCGATCAGCCCTCGCACCTGGACCCAGAGCGACACGAACGCGACGAGGTAGATCACGCCGAGCGCGCGCAGGAACACCCAGCGCGTGAGCGCGTAGCTCGCGCCGCCGCTCGTCCCCACGAGCCACTCGAACGGTGCCGCGAGGCGCTCTAGACCGTCCATGCAACCCTAATGTGCATGACGGGTTCAGAGAGAGGGAGTCCGACGGCGTCTGCGCTTGATTGGCAATCCGCATGCCCTTGCTGCATAATCACGCGATGCGAGATCAACCAGGGGCGTTACGCTGCGAGGTCTGGCCTGCTTCGCGGCCTAATTACTAGTTAGGTCGCGACTGAGCGTCGAACCAGAGGCTGACGATGGTCAAGCTCGTCTACTGCATCTCTCGGAAGGCAGGTCTCACCCGCGAACAGTTCATCCGCCATTGGGCCGAGGTCCACGCCCCGATCGGGGCACGGATTCCTGGCCTGCGGAGACTCGTGCATAGCTACGCCATCCCGGCTCCGGAGGACGTTCGTCCGGCCGACTTCGATGGCATGGCAGAGCTCTGGTTCGATGATCTGGCTGCGCTGATGCGGGCCCGACGGTCTACTGAATGGCAGGCTTCTAGTGCCGACGAGATGCATTTCATCGATCCGTCGCGTTGCGCATACTTTGTGAGCGAAGAGCACAAGGTCGTGTGACCGCGCTCGCGGGCGGCGCGGTCTAGCAAGGTGCGCTGACGAGCGCCCGACGTAGGTTAGATTCCCTTCCATGCGCCGTACCGTGCCTGAGCTCCTCGCCCCCGCCGGGAGCCTCGATGCCGCCCGGGCCGCCGTCGCGAACGGTGCCGATGCGGTCTACCTCGGCGTCGAGAAATTCAACGCGCGCGACGACGGGGCGCAGCTGACCTTCGAGGATCTCGAGCAGGCCTGTCGCCTCGCGCACGCGCGGGGCGTGCGCGTCTACTTGACGCTCAACATTCTCCTCAAACCGGCGGAGCTTCGGGAAGCGCTCCTGCACCTCGGCGAATGCGTCGACCACGGGATCGATGCCGTGCTGGTGCAAGACCTCGGCGCGATTCGCCTCATCCAACAGGTTTACCCCGGCCTCGAAATCCACGGATCGACGCAGCTCACCGTGCATGACGCAGCGGGCGCCCGCCTGTTGCAGCAGATGGGCATCTCGCGCGTAGTGCTCGCACGCGAGAATTCGCTCGAGGATATCGCTGCGATCCGCGCTCAAGTCCCCGCTCTCGGGCTCGAGACGTTTGTCCACGGCGCGCTGTGCATCGCCTACTCGGGCCAATGCTTCATGTCGGGCATGATTTCGGAACGAAGCGCGAATCGTGGCGCCTGCGCTCAATCCTGCCGCCAGGACTACCGGCTGAACGACGCGAGTACCAAAGCGGAGCTCGATCGCGGCTATCTCATCTCCGCGAAGGACTTGGGCGCCTGGGAGCATCTTGCCGCAATCGCGGATGCCGGTATTGGATGTCTCAAGATCGAGGGCCGCAAGAAGAAGCCCGAGTATGTCGCCACCGCAACTCGAGGCTATCGCGCCTTCCTGGATGATCTCGCCGGAGGGACGTGGAATCCGTCTCCCCCGCCGGAAGTGACGCAGCCACTCGTGCAGATTTATTCTCGCGGATTTACGGGCGGCATGTACGGTGGGCGAGCCGGTCGCGGGTACGTGACCCGGACCCACCCCGACAACCGGGGCGCCGTGTTGGGACGCGTCGTCGGGCGCGATCGTGGAGATCTGCTGGTGTCCCTCACGCGACCCGTCAGTCCGGGCGACGGTATCGGTCTCGAGCATCCGGACGGGGCGGCGCACGGCAATACCGGCTTCACGATCACTCGCGCGCGCACGCTGCACGAGCGAGCAGGGCTCGTCACTCAAGCCATCGCCGCGCCCGAAGACGTGCCGGACGGATGGGTGGTCGTGCGGTCATCCCAGCCAAGCCTGCTCGAGAGCGCGCGGGCGTCGTTCGCCAAGCTGGTTCCCCCGGGGCAAGGATCTCGCGTCCAACTTCACGTCCGGGCCTCCGGCAGAGCCGGAACCCCCCTCACGCTTGAATGGAGCGGCAACGCCGAAACGGTCACCGTGACGAGTGCCATCGCGCTCAGCCCCGCGACAAAACACCCGCTCGATGCTGCGAGCCTGCGCACGCAGCTTGGCCGCCTTGGGGGAACCCCCTTCACGCTGGGTGCGCTGGATTCGAGCGCCCTGGAGCAGGATGTGTTCCTGCCGATGAGCATGCTCAACGATCTGCGGCAGGAAGCCGTGGCGGAGCTTCTGGCGGCGGGCGAGCGCACGTCGGAACGGAAACTGACCGCGCGGCAAGTCGCGATTGATAAGGCGCTCACAGAGCTCCCGTGCGCAGCTTCGCCCGCCCCGGCGACGCCGGCCGAGCCGATTCTCACCGCCGAAGTGTGGCGATTGGACGATGCCCGCGCTGCCGTGCAAGCGGGAGCGACCGAGATCTCATTGGACCTCTTCCTGCGTCATCCCACACCGCCAGTGAGTCGGGTCCGCACGCTCATCGAGGAAATGGCGCAGCGCGGCGTCACCGTTCGCCTCCGCACGCCGACCATCGTTCGACCCCAAGAACGCAAGGTGCTGGATAAGTGGCTCGCGTTGGACACGGCGCTCGTGAGTGGTCATGTGGGGCTCGTCGCCGAGCTGGCCCCACAGAAGAACCTGGTCGCCGATTACGGCGTGAACTGTTTCAATCAACTCACGGCGGCGGAGCTGTTTCGGCTGGGCGCGCGGCGCATTGTCCTCTCAATCGAGCTGACGAGCGACGAAATAGCCGAGGTCAGCGCACCCTGGCAGGGCCGGGGCTTCGAGGTCTTCGCCTACGGCCGTCCCGAGGGGATGACGATCGAGCACTGCGTGCTCTCGGCCGCCTTCGATCGCGGGCCCTTCACGTGTCGAGACCTCTGTGTGCAGAAACACCCGAACGTTGAGCTCACCGATCCCACGGGCTACGTATTCCCTGTCGCCACCGATTCGGCCTGCCGCAACCGGTTGCTCCACTCCCGCCCCGTCAGTGGCGCTGGCTACCTGCCGGCACTCTGGCGGGCGGGGCTGCGCGACTATCGGATAGTATTCAACGTGCCAGGCGATCCGGTGGCGGAAGTGACCGCGGCTTTTCGGACGCTGATCGACACCCTCAAGGAAGGTCGCACACCGGGTCTCGAATCGATTCGCCGAGCTACGGGCAGCGCATTCACACGGGGTCACTTCGCGCGGGCGGTCTGAGGAGGTTTCTATGTCTACACGATTTCTTGCTTTCCTCGCAATTGGATTGCTCCGTTCCACAGGGTCTCAAGCCCAGGTAGGAGAGCTCGGCAAGCGGCTCGGCTTGAGGCATTCTTCGCAACTGAGCGATGAGAAGGTATCGTCCGGGCTCAAAGAAGCACTGCGGGTGGGAACAGGCAACGCGGTCGAACTCACCGGCAGGCCGGACGGCTATTTCAGGAACGAGGTCATCAAGATTCTGATGCCCGCACAACTCCGCACGGCCGAAAGGGGTTTGCGCGCGGCGGGGCAAGGCCCGCAGGTAGACGAGTTTATCCTGAGCATGAACCGCGCTGCAGAACGCTCCGCACCACTGGCCAAGGAGATCTTCTGGAACGCGATCAGGCAAATGACCTTTGACGACGCGCGGAACATTCTGAGCAGCGGAGACACCGCCGCTACCGGGTACTTTCGCCGCAAGACTTCCGACAACCTCACCACAGCCTTCCGGCCGGTGGTGGAACAAGCGATGAACGAGGTCGGCGCCACTCGCCGGTACAAGGAAGTGATGGGGCGGGCGCAGTCACTGCCCTTCGTTCGTATCCGGGCAATGGACATCGATGCGTACGTCGTCACCAAGGCTCTGGAGGGGCTGGTCCACGTCCTGGGCGAGGAAGAAAAGAAGATCCGCACCAACCCGGCGGCGCGCGTGACCAGCCTCTTGAAGGAAGTCTTCAGGTAGATTCCCCCCATGCTCTTCGTGCTCGACAACTACGACTCCTTCACGTACAACCTCGTCCAGTACCTGGGCGAGCTGGGTGGCGAGCCGGTCGTCTACCGCAACGACGCCCTCACCGTCGCGGACGTTCTCGCCCTCGCGCCGACGGCGGTCGTGCTGTCGCCGGGACCCTGCACGCCGAGTGACGCCGGGATCCTGGTGCCGCTCGTGAAGGCCCTGGCGGGGAAAGTGCCGATCCTCGGCGTCTGTCTCGGCCACCAGGCGATCGGCGAGGCGTTCGGCGGCCGCGTCGTACGGGCCGAGCGGCTGATGCACGGGAAGACCTGTCCCGTGGTGCACGAAAAGGATGACCTGTTCGCCGGAATTCCGAGTCCCGTCACCGGCATGCGCTACCATTCGCTCGTCGTCGAACCGAAGTCGCTGCCGCGGGAGCTCACGGTGACGGCCTGGAGCGGGGACCGGCCGCGGGGCGAGGAAATCATGGCGATGAAGCACCGGACCCTGCCGATCTACGGGGTGCAGTTCCATCCCGAGTCGATCGGCACCGAGCACGGGAAGCGTTTGATCGAGAACTTTCTCCGGATCGCCGGCGTCCGGCCACCCGTTTCCACGGTTGGAGCGTGAGTGGAGGGTCCTGCTAACGCCACTAATGACCGTGTGTTACAGGACTCGTGCTCCAGCCTCCGGCTAGACGCCACGGCACGAATTTTGTATCTTTGCCCGTGCACATCCTAGGCGTGATCCCGGCCCGGCTGGGTTCCAGCCGCCTCCCTCGCAAGCCACTCCTGCCGCTCGCAGGCGAACCCCTCATCCTCTGGGTCGTGCGACGTGTCGTCGACGCCGGCGTGTGCGATCGCGTCGTAGTCGCGACGGACGCGCGGGAGATTGCCGCCGTGGTCGAGCGCGCCGGCTATGAAGCCGCCCTGACCTCCGAGCGTCCCGAGTCGGGCACGGAGCGGGTCGCCGAAGTCATTCGCCAGGACACATTCCGTGAGTTCGACTGGATCCTCAACGTCCAGGGCGACGAGCCCCTCGTACCGGTAGAAGCGTTGCGCGGGGCGCTCGCGTGCCTGGAGCGCGGCGAGCCCATCGGGACGGCCGCGGGCACGCTGGATCGGCGGCTCGTCGCTGATCCCAATCGGGTGAAGGTGGTGGTCAGCCCGGCAGGACGCGCCGTCTATTTCTCCCGCGCTCCCATTCCGTTCGATCGGGACGGCACCGGGACGGCGGTCAGCCACCAGCATGTCGGTGTGTACGCCTACACCCGCGCCGCGCTCGAGCAGTGGATGCGGCTGCCCCCCGTTTCAGAAGAACGCTGGGAGCGCCTCGAGCAGCTTCGGCCCCTGCTGCACGGCGTGGCGATTGGAGTAACGCTGTTCGATGCCCCCGTCACCCCGGGCGTCGATACCGCGGAAGACCTGCGATCCGTCGAGACGATCCTGGCCCGACAACTGAGGGAGGTGTGAGTCCGTGAGCTCGACG
>JBGPIJ010000092.1:0-10190 GCA_041484865.1 Gemmatimonadota bacterium | reverse complement strand
GGACCACTACCGCCCTAGCCTGGCGGCTTGACCCCCGTCGTCCTCAGGGTATGTTTATGGGGACGGACAACTGTAGCACCGTGGTCATTTGCCGCGTATTGCCGCCACGTTAAACAACGCGCTAAAAAGCGACTGCCCGCGGCATCATTTGCCCGGGCCTTATTTTTTTGGGGGTTATGACATCTACCGTCGCGCCGACTCCCGGAATCACGCTGACTGCCCGGCCGCTGCGGTGCCGCAACTGCGGCACCGAGCGCGCGGCCGCCCCGATGGCGATCTGCGATCAATGCCTCGGGCCCCTGGATCCGGTCTACGACCCTGCCCGGCGGCTGCCCGACGCCAAGACGATCGCGACGCGGCCGCCCTCGTTGTGGCGCTACAAGGAATGGCTGCCGTTCGAGGGCGAGCCGGTGCATTCCCGGGACTCGGGGTTCACGCCGCTGGTGGATGCTCCCGTCCTGGCGCGGAGGCTGGGCGTGGCGCGCGTGTGGGTGAAGAACGACACCGTCTGCCACCCCTCGTTGTCATTCAAGGATCGCGTCGTCGCCGCGGCGATCAATGCGGCGGCGGCGTTCGGTCTCGATACCATCGGCTGCGCCTCGACCGGCAATCTGGCCAACGCCGTCGCCGCGCACGCCGCGCGCGCCGGGCTCACCGCCTGGGTATTCATCCCCGAGGAGCTCGAAGCGGGCAAGGTCCTCGGCACGAGCGTTTACGGGCCGAAGCTCGTGCGCGTCCGGGGGACCTACGACGATGTGAACCGGTTATGCGCGCAGGTCGCCGACCGGTTCGGATGGGGCATCGTCAACGTCAACCTGCGCGGCTACTACGGCGAAGGCTCCAAGACGGTGGCGTACGAGATTGCCGAGCAGCTTGGCTGGCGCCTGCCCACGGCTGTGGTCGCGCCGATGGCCGGCGGTTCGCTCGTGAGCAAGCTGTGCAAGGGCTTCGGGGAGTTTCTCGACGCCGGGCTCGTGCACGGCGCCGCGCCCCGCCTCTACGGGACGCAGGCCTCCGGATGCGCGCCGATCGTGCGCCTCGTGGAGCGCGGCGGGACGGAGATCGTGCCCGAGGTGCCGCATACGATCGCCCGCTCGCTCGCGATCGGGAATCCGGCGGACGGACCGATCGCGGCTCGCGTCATTCACGAGTCGGGGGGATGGGCGGCGAGCGTGAGCGACCCGGAGATCGTGGATGGCATTCGCCGGCTGGCCGAGGATACGGGCGTCTTCGGGGAGACGGCAGCCGGGGTCACCGTCGCGGGAGCGCTGGCGCTCGCGCGAGCCGGGCGCTTCCTGCCGCACGACGAAGTCGTCCTGTGCATCACGGGACACGGCTTGAAGACGCTCGAAGCGGTAAGCGGTGCGCTCACGGAAGCGCCGGTCATCGCGCCGCGGCTGCGGGAGGTCGCGGCACTGGTGGAGAAGGTCCAATGACGGAGGGCGTACCATGCCGGTGAATGTGATTCTTCCTTCGGTGCTGGCGGCGCACGCCGGCGGCGCCCGCACGATTCAGGCGAACGGTCGCACGCTCGGGGAGGCCGTGGCCGACCTCGCGGCCCGCTTCCCGGCGCTCGGGCCCCGGCTCCAGGACAAGGACGGGAAGCCCTATCCGTTCGTGGTGTTCTACGTGAACGACGAGGACGTGCGCTTCCGCGGCGGGTTCGCCGCTCCGGTCGAAGACGGCGACGAAGTGACGGTCATTCCGGCGATCGCCGGCGGCTGATCGGCCGCGGCGGCCAGCGTCACGTCCGCGCGTTAGTTTCCGGGAGCATGGCCGCGTCCGGAGAATCCCTTGAAAAAATGGCTTGAGACCCGAGCGGTGCTCGACGAGCTCGCGTCGCGTGCGGGCGCGACCGCCGCGCTGGCGACCGTGGTGCGCGTGATTGTCTCCGCCTATCGACACGAGGGCGCGAAGCTGCTCGTCCGAGCCGACGGGGGCACCGTCGGGAACGTGAGCGGGGGGTGCCTCGAAGGTGACGTGCGAGAGGCCGCGTTCGGGGTGATCCGCACGGGCCGGGCGGAGCTCCGCACCTACTGCTCGGGCGCGGACGAGATCGCGGCGTGGGACCTCGGTCTGGGCTGCGAGGGACGGGTCGACGTGTTCATCGAGCCGGCGATCGAGCCGCGAGACCGCGAACGGCAACTACTCGATGAGCGGCTCCCGTTCGCCGTCTGCACCGAGATCCCGGGGACGAGGGAAGGGGGAAGCGGGAAGCGTCTGGTCGTGACGCAGCCCTGCGTCGATGGCGACCTTGGATCCGCCGAGCTGAACGCCCGCGCCGCGGCGCGGGCACGTGAGCTGCTCGGCAGCGAGTGCTCGTCCCTCGAGGAGATCGCCGGTCACTCGGTGTTCTTCGATCTGTTCGTCCCGCCCCCCGACCTCGTGATCTGTGGAGCCGGAGAAGATGCTCCCGCGCTGGCCGGTGCCGCGGCAGCCGTGGGGTTCCGCGTCACGGTGGTCGATCGGCGCCCCGGCTATCTCCGGGCGGAGCGGTTCCCGCGAGCGATCCGGCTCGTCAACAGCGACGCGGACACGCTGGCGGACCGTGCGCCGCTCGACGCCTCGACTTACGCGGTGGTCATGACCCACAACTTCGCGGCCGACCGCGCGTACCTGCGCGCGCTGCTCGCGACGCCGGCCGCCTATGTGGGCGTGCTCGGCCCGCGCGAGCGCACCGAGCGCATGCTCGGTCTGCTCCGGGCCGGTGCGCCGATCGACGAGACGCGCGTGTACGGTCCGGTGGGGCTCGACATCGGCACCGATGGGGCGGAGCAGGTGGCGCTCGCCGTCGTCGCCGAGATCCTCGCGGTTCGCTCGGGCCGGCGGCCGCAGTCACTGCGTGCGCGGCGGGCGCCGATCCACATGCGCGTGGCGGGGATCGTGCTCGCCGCCGGCGCGTCGCGCCGCATGGGGCCCGGCCACAACAAGCTCCTGCTCGAGCTCGACGGCGAGCCGCTCGTGCGCCGCGCGGTGCGCCGGGCGCTCGCCGCCGGGTTGTCTCCCGTGGTGGTCGTACTGGGACACGAAGCGGAGCGCGCGCGCGCGGTGCTCGCCGGCCTCGACTACGAGAGCGTGGTGAACCCGGATTTCACGGGCCCCACGAGCGGCTCCCTGCACGTCGCGCTGCGACGGCTCGATGCCGACGCGGACGCCGCGGTCGTGATGCTGGGGGACATGGTTCACGTGTCGGAGCGGATGCTGGCCGACCTCGTCGCCGCGGCACGGGCCGGTTCGGCACCCCTCGTCGTGTCGCGCTATGGCGACGTGACGGCGCCGCCGCTCCTGTTCCGCCGCCCGCTGTTCGCCGAGCTGCTCGCCTGGACGGGGGAAGGATGCGGCAAGGCCGTCGTCGAGCGGCATCGCGATCGCGCGAGCGTGCTCGACTGGCCCGCCGAGCGACTCGCGGACGTCGACACCCCTGAAGACTTCGCCGCCGTCGCGGGTATTACCACCACCCCTTAGCCTCCGGAGAACGTCCCATGCACCACGCCGCGCGTCGCGGTATTCTCGTCGCGCTCACCTTTGGTGCCGTCCTCGCCCCGGCGCTCATGGCGCAGGATCTCGCCGACCTGTGCCGATCGGTGAGTACGGTCACCGTCGGCCAATGGGCGTCCTACGCCGTGATCGGCGGCAACCTCAGCGCTTCCGAGACTCGGCTCGCCGTCGTCAGCTCGGAGCGCCAGGGTGACAGTACGCTCTACTGGCTCGAGTTCAATCACACGTCGGCCAAGAATCCCGGGGAGAACGGCATCGTGCAAGCGCTGGTCCCGGGCTTCGGGCTCGATCCGAGCGCGATTCGGGGCCTGATCTGGAAGACCGGGACCCAGCCGGCGATGCGGATCCCGAATGAGATGCTCCCTCTGGTCGCCCAGCGGCTCAGCCAGGTGAACTCGGTATTCGAGATCGTGCGCGCCTGTGCCAGCGCCCAGACGGTGGGATGGGAGCCCGTCACCGTTCCGGCGGGGGCGATTCGCTCGCTGCACGTGAAGCTCGCGGGCGGGGAAGCGTGGCTTTCCCCCGAGGTGCCGTTCGGACTGGTGAAGTTCGCGCTTGCCGCGGGCGGGCAAACGGTGTTAACGGCCCGCGGAACCGACGCGAAGTCGTCGATTACCGAGGCTCCCTAGGACTTGCGGTCGGTGCCGAGACGCATCAGTCCGGCCCGCGCCTCCTCCACGTACGGGCTGAGGATGGCGTCGGCGTGCAGCCACGCCTCCGCGACGAACGCGTAGCTCGTGCGGGCGACGGTGCGGTCGCCCAGCCGCTCACTGACCCGCGCGCGCTCGAGCTCCCACAGCATTCGAGTCGGTGAAACGGCCCACCAGCCCCCATCCAACACGGGTGTCGAGTCGAGCCGCCGGGCCGCGTCCCGGTCGCGGCCGCGCGCCACGAGCAGCCTGATGCGGACCAGCGCGTCGAGCTCGCACTGACCCAGGCACGCGCTGTCGGGAAGGTTCTCGAACTGACGCAAGGCCGCGCTGGTGTCGCCGCGGGCTAGCGCGAGGTAGGCGCGCGCCGACTGACTGACATAGCCGACGATCTCCCTGTCGGAGGGCGAGAGGGGCACGGGAGGAGCCCGCAGCCCGAGATCGGCGGCGCGCCCCAGGCTGGCGATCGAGGCCGTGTCGCGGTGGTCGGCCCACCAGGGCAGGGCCCACCAGGGGCGCATTCCCGGTTTCCATTTGAGCCAGCTCCGGAGCACGAGGTCCACGCTATCGCGGGGGATGGCGCCGAGCAGCGCGAACTGCGCGAACATCGGATACCCGCCCGTCGTGAGGAGACGGGCTTCCTGCAGGTGACCGCGGAACGCAAGCGCCACGAGCGCCATTCGATCGGCCAGGCTCGAGTCATCGGGCGTTCGTGCGTCGTGCAGCAGGCGGTCACGGGCCCGGAGCGCGAGCCACAGCCCGGTCTCGGTGGAATCCGCCCATTCGATGATCGAGTGCTCGGCCAGGTGCAGAGCCGCCATCGGTATGGTGTCGAGCAGCCGCATCGTTGCCGCGGATCGGGCCGCCTGCGGGTCCAACAGCCGCAGGATCAGCTCCGTGGCCGCCGCGTAGGCCCCGGTCGCGCCGGCCCGAAGGTACTCGGTTGCGTAGTGCCGAGCCGACGCCGGGCCCCGCAGCTCGAACGCCAGCTGAATCGCGTGGACGTACGAGGGTGTAAAAGCGGAGTCGAGTGCGATCGAGTGGTCGAACGCCTCGAGGCTCTGCTCCTGTCCGACATGGGCGAGCAGCCCGGCATGGAAGTCGCCATCACCGAGCATGTACCATAGCTCCGGATCAGTCGGGTAACGCCGGACTGCCTCCTGAAGCGTGCCGATCATGCGCCGGCCGTAGCCCCAACGCCGCGCGCCCAATTGCTCGGACGAGCCGTACACCGTCGCGGCGAGCGACTCCGCCTGCACGATCAGGCTCTCGCGGGGCGCGAGCCCGTGATTCAGACTGCCGGCGCGAAGCTTGTACGCGAGCGAGAACGTGTCGCCCGCCGAATGCGCCCAGCCGGCGGCGAGGCCGGCATGGCTCCATGCGAGGGCAAATCCCGAGTCGAGGGCGATTGCCCGCCGGTCGTACACGATCGCCGAGTCCCACTGCGAGCGGCGCAGGAACTGCTCGCCTGCGAGGAACGCCTTGAGCGCCGGCAGCGAGGTCGAGCCGAGCGCCGTTCCGCGCACCAGGCCGATGGGCCGGGTGCGGTCGATTTCGCGCAGCACGCGCACGGCGAGCGAATCGGAGATCCGATCCATGCGATCCGCGCGGTCGCGCAGCTCGATCTCGGCCATCGTGGTGCCCCGCGCGACGTCGAACACCGTGGCCGAGAGCCGCACCGAGTCCGGGCCCGCGCCCACCAGTCCGCCGAATACCACGGTACGCGCCCCGGTCTCACGCCCCAACGCCTGGGCAGAGACCGCATCGGCGTGCCCGCGCCAGCGGCGCACCACGACCGTGGGCGAGACTGTCCGCAGCGGTCCCGCGCCGTCCAACGTGCGGGACAGGACGTCCACCAGTCCCTCGCGCCACAGCATGAGCCCGGGATCGAGCACGTCGAAGGGGGCGACGGCGACGCGGTTCTCGTCGAGCGCGGAGGCCGGGCTCGACCGGAGCGCGAGCCAGGCCATCAGGACGCCCGCGGCGACGAGCCCCGCGACGAGTGCCGGCCGGCGGGACCGGCGCCTCACGGCGGGCGCGGCCGCCTGTCCCGAGCTGTTCATCGCGTCGAGGGCGTCCCGTATTTGCGCCGCGCTCGCCGGCCGACGCTCCGGTTCTTTCTCGAGACAGCGCATCACGAGATCCGCGAGCGCCGGTGGGACGTCGGGTCGGTGGAGCGCGACCGGCGTGACCGGCTCGATCGCGTGCGCCGCGAGCATCCGGTGCGGGGCGCGATCGGCGAAGGGCGGCCGGCCGGCGAGCATCTCGTAGCCGGTGGCGCCCAGCGCGTAGATGTCGGCGCGGGCATCCACGTCGGGGTCCCCCGCCGCCTGCTCGGGAGCCATGTACGCGGGGGTGCCGATCGCCAGGCCGACCGACGTGAGCGCCGCATCTTCGCGCGCCTGGCTCAGCGCCTTGGCCACTCCGAAATCGGTCACGACCGCGTGGCCGTCGGACAGCAGTACGTTGTCGGGCTTGATGTCGCGATGCACGATGCCGCGCGCATGTGCGTACGCCAGCGCATCCGCGACGTCGCGGAGCGCCCGGACGGCTTCCCGGACCGGGAGCTTCCGTTCCCGGGCGAGCCGGGTTCGTAGCGACTCTCCCTCCACGAGTGGCATCGTGTAGTAGAACACGTCACCCGCGCCGCCCGCCGCGAGGAGAGGAACGATGTGGGGGTGCTGCAGCGAGGCGGCCATCTGGATCTCGCGGCGAAATCGCTCGGCGGCGATTGCGAGCGCGAGTTGGGGCGGGAGCACCTTGACCACGACCCGCCGGCCGAGCGCCGTCTCGAGGGCCACGAACACGCGGCTCATCCCACCGCTGCCGAGCTCCCGCTCGACCTGGTATGCCGCTCCGAGAACGGCCTGGATCCGGTCCCGCAGTTCGGTCACGTTGGACACCATGCTCTGCGTGCGAGTGCTACATTAGGCGTCGATCGCGCCACCGGAGAGACCATGACGGCCGCTCAACGCCAACTCAGCTATCCGCTGTGTCTACTGACGGGTACCCTGCTCATTATCGTCGCGGGGACTCTGCACCCCGATCTCGTCGGCGACGGCGCCGCGCAACTCACCATGATCGCCCATTCCGATGCATGGCGCGCCGTCCACTGGGCGTTCCTGTTCGGGTTCGCGCTGTCCCTCACCGGGCTCGTCGGCATCGTGCATCGTCACGGCGGCACGCCCGGTGAGGGCGCCGCGCGGGCGGGCGTCATCGTCGGGACGCTGGCGTACGCGGCGTGGGTCGTGATCGTGGCGTTCATGGCGGGCACGGGGTGGGCGCTCGCCCAGAACTATATCGCCGCTGAACCCGGGATGAGCGGGACGCGGGCCATCTTTCTCTATGATATGATGCATCCCTTCGCGCTCGCGGCCCAACGGCTCGCGGGGTTCACGCTCGGGATTTCCACGTATCTCTTCGGCTGGGGCGCGATGCAGGGAAGAGTCTTGCCGCGCTGGCTCGGCTGGAGCGGCGTGGCGAGTGGTCTCGTGGCGATCGTGCTGGCGGCCGGATTCGGCGAAAGGACGAAGGCCGACCAGGCGGCCTTCGTCCTTCCCGTGCTGTGGCAATTCGTGACGGCGGCCGTGTTACTCGCCGAGCGGCGGGGTCCCCACCCGCGCCCCTAGTGGGCCCGGAGCCGGACGACGCGTCCGGTCCAGCTCGATTGCGAAGATGGGTCGGGGCTCAGGATCTGCAGCGTCACGATGTCGCCGCTTTTCACTTTCGAGAGAACGTCGCGGAACGCCACGCGATTCTGCGTGGGCATCCCATTCACCTTGACGATGATGTCGGGTCCGCCGGGATCGTCCGCCGCGGAGAGGCGCTGGGCCGCGGGCCCGTCGGGTGAGACGGACGTCACGACCATGCCGCCGCCTTGCTGGACCACCAAGCGGAAGCGCGGATCCCGCGCGTCGTCGGGCGTCAGGGGCTGCACCGAGATGCCGAGCGTTTCCTCCTTGGGTGCGGCTTCCGCGCCGCCCGCCTTCGGATTGTTCACCGCCACCACTTCGTCTCCGAGCGGCGCGCGCACCAGCTTCACCGCATACGCCTTCCGCACGCCTCCCGCCCGCAGGACGGTGACTTCGACGGTCTCGTTCGGCTTCTTGAAGCCGACCATTTGCTGGAGCTGCGGCGTGTTGCTCACCGGCTGACCGTCGAGCGCCACGATCACGTCGCCCGGCTGAACTCCCGCGCGCTTCGCCGGGGAATCCTCTCCTGTGTAGCCGTTCACGACGACGCCCGTGATGTCCTTGAGGCCGACCGCGTCCGCGTCTTCGGGCTGCGCGTCGCGGATGGCGATCCCCATGACGGCGCGCTCGACGTGACCCGTGGAGATGAGCTGGTTCATGACGGAGTGGGCGAGATTGATCGGGATCGCGAACCCGTAGCCCGAGTAGAAGCCCGTCTCGCTCGCGATCGCCGAGTTGATGCCGATCACTTCCCCGCGCACGTCGACGAGCGGCCCGCCCGAATTGCCCGGGTTGATCGCCGCGTCGGTCTGGATGAAGTCCTGGATGGCGTAGCGGGACTGCTGCAGGCCGTTCAGAAGCCGGCCCTTCGCGCTCACGATCCCCGCGGTGACCGTGAAGGCGAACTGCTCGCCCAGGGGATTGCCGATCGCGAGCACCCACTCCCCGACCCGCGTCGAGTCGGAGTTGCCCATGCTCACGGCCGGAAGGTCGTGGGCCTCGATCTTGATCACCGCCACGTCTGTGGCGGGATCGGCGCCTACGACCTTGGCGATGAATTCCCGCTTGTCGTACAACCGCACCGTGACGCGGTCCGCGCCGGCCACGACGTGGTTGTTGGTCAGAATGTAGCCGTCGGGCGAGATCACGAAGCCCGACCCCGTGCCCTGCTCGACCTGCGGCCGGCGCTTGAACTGCGGGAAGAAATCCTCGAATCCCGGCGGTAGGCGCGAGGCGTCCGCCCGCTCGCGGTGCTCCGAGCGAACAAATACCACGGCCGGCCGGACGTGATCGGCAACCGCCACGAACGCGGTACTCAAGTCCGCGATCGGTTTGGCGGCGGGCAAGGGCGCCCGGACCGACGCCGGGGGTGCCACGCCCTGGGGGGCCGCGGCGCGCTCCGTGGCGCGGCCGAGCGTGGGGAGGTTGAGCGCCGAGGCGAACGCCAGACCAAATGCGAAAGCGATCGCCACCAGCGCTCCGAACTTCAGCCAATCACGTGTGCGTGCCGACATCGTCTTCTCCATGCTTCGTGAAGGATCAACCGTGAAATCTCGCGTTAGCTCTTCTTGCCCTTTTCATCGTCGACGATTTCGTAGTCGGCTTCGACCACGTCGTCGGGCTTCTGACCACCCGCGGTGCCGGCGGGGGCGCCGGTCTCCGGCGCCGAGCCCGGTGCGCCGGCCCCCCGCTGCGCCGCGTGCAGCGACGCGCCCGCCGCGGAATGAGCCTGCTGCAGCTCTTCGAGGCTCTTCGCGATCTCGTCCGCGTTCCCGGAACGGAGCGCCTGCTGCGCGCTCGCGACCGCACTGTCGAGACGAGCCTTGAGGGAGGCGTCGAGCTTGTCCGCCCACTCCTTGGAATTCTTCTCCACCTCGTAGACCAGGGTGTCGAGGCGATTGCGCCGCTCGATCTCCTCGCGGCGCTGGCGGTCCTCGGCTGCGTGCGCCTCGGCGTCCTTCACCATCCTCTCGATGTCCTTTTCGCCCAGGCCCGACGAGGCCTCGATCCGGATCTTCTGCTCCTTGCCGGTCGCGCGGTCCTTCGCGGACACGTGGAGGATACCGTTGGCGTCGATGTCGAAGGTGACCTCGATCTGTGGCATACCCCGCGGCGCGGGGGGAATTCCGGTGAGCTGGAACTTACCGATGGTGCGGTTGTCCATCGCCATCTGCCGCTCGCCCTGGAGGACGTGGATCTCCACGGTCGTCTGCGTGTCCTCGGCGGTCGAGAAGGTCTCGGACTTCTTGGTCGGAATCGTCGTGTTCCTGGAAATCAGTACGGTCGTCACCCCGCCCAGGGTTTCGATGCCCAGCGAGAGCGGAGTGACGTCGAGCAGCAGCACGTCCTT
>JBGPIJ010000091.1:0-10317 GCA_041484865.1 Gemmatimonadota bacterium | reverse complement strand
GAGCATATCGTGTTGCCAGGAACGGTTGCGTGACCTGCTCAACAAGAGGTAGGACACCATGAGTTGGCTGAACCGCTTTGAGGATGATATGGTCGCCCTGGAGAAGGCTCGGTCGGTCTGGGCGACGGAACGAGCCCTCCAGGGCACAATTGGCTCGTTAGTCGACGATGCAAAGGACGAGGACGGCTACCTTAGGGAACGACTCTCTGAATCGGTGTGGGACAAGTACAGCGCCGCTATGTGGGATTCGCTCGGGCCTGATGTCATCGAATCCGAGAAGGCATCCCTGGCAATTCAGATGCGCTTGGTCGAGCTATACGAACGCCTCAGAAGCGCGAGTGACGAAGAATGGGAAGCATATGCTCGAGCGGTCCTAGGCGCACGCGTGAGCGTTATGAGGGATCAGTGGGCCGAGGTCGCACGGCGCTTGAACGCTGGAACACGAAAGGACCGCGAGCTGATGGAGCAGAAGACCAGTGCTGGATCTGAGCCCCCAACGCCACTCGGTGGAGGACCGGAGCGACAGGTGCTGCGGGAGCGGAGGCGCTACCTCGACGAACAAAACACGCAGCGATTCAAGGACAGTGGTATGCCGGATCGAAGGAAGTATTACCGGGCCTTCTGATGCTGAAGCGTGGTTCGAGACCGCAGAAAGACACTCTACCCACTTGATCTGCGGTCCCTACGGACAGAACGCATACGGTGGCGGCCCTGCCGGCAGCAACGATCGGTTCTTGAGTTGCAGCCGATAGTGGTCCAGCCAATAGTTGGTGTCCACGTAGCCGGGATCCGTCGGGATGTAACTGCGCCAATAAACCGAAGCCGCCGTCGGGGTGAGGGTGGCATTGGGATCACCCTGAACGCCTTTCCAGGTCGGCTCGGATACCGGGGTAGTGAAGAGCGAGGGATCGATGACCCTGTCCTCGGCGTGCCAGAAGCTCAGCCGCACGCACAGCGTCGGTGCAACATGCCAACCCCAGTCGACGTAACAGTTCGGGTTGTTCCTCGTCAGGGTATGCAGATTCCCATCGATCCAGACCTTCCTTGGCCATGCGCCCGCGGCCAGCATCAGTCGGCACATCTCGTGGGCGCGCGCCCAGCAGCCATCCTCCGGATAGAGGAATGGGATGCAAGGCGGGGGCACCGTGAGCGGGTTGCAGGTCTGGGCACTCACCAGATCGAATAGCTGCTGCGCCCTGATGGGTGACACGCAACAGCAGCGCCGGAAGAGCCAGCACCACCACCAGCGGATCCACTGCAGCAGTCCGAGCCGCTCCTGCGGGACCTGCTCCGGCCGAGAAGGCGCGTGCGGCCAGGGACGGGCATCGATGATCTCGTGGTTGTCCGTTTCGCTGACCACCATCCAGATGCGCTTCTCTGTCGCGGCACGCAGCGCCTCCAGCAGCTCCCCGAATGCGGGGCTGTTGCGCCTGAGCAGATGACGCCCATGGGAGGCCTCGAGTTCAACGGTGAACCCATCGCGCCCACTCTCCACGATCTTGGTCACCCTGGTCACGAGCGGAATGAGCAGGCGGGCGATGCCTCGATTCTCGGGCCGGAGCTCGATATAGACCGGCGCGCGCATTCCGCGCAATCGTTCGAGGATCTCCAGGGTGCCGGCGGCAACGTCTCCCGGGAAGAGCCGGGCGGCTTGAGCACCTTCGAATTCGATGGCAATCCCCTCTGGATGCTGGCGCAGTAGCTCGGCGGCGCTCACCCTTTCGAGAGGAGGATCGATACGGGCGACGAGCGCGACGATGACATTGGGATCTGGCATGGGAAGGCCTCCTAGGTCCGCTGATTCCAGACCGACGCGCTTACCTGCCTTGAGGGCAGGGGCGAAAAAAGGGCAGGGATCCTAGTATGGTTGGCGGGGAGGCGCCTCGCCACTCAGCGATCCTTCTCGGGGAGCAGCGGCGAGGCGGGGAGCACGCCGCGCGGCGCCAGGCGCAGTACGAGCCGCTCGAAGGCCCGCTCAGGGTCCCGTCGCGTAGCCGAACCTTCAGGAGATTGCAGCGTCACGGCGCCGCCGTACGCCGACCACTCGCGCCCCCCCGGTCCGCGCACGAACGACCCGCGGTAGCCGAGCGGCGGCGGGGCGGGAGGTTGTCCTTCCCAGACCGGCAGCTCGGCCCAGACCCGCTCCACTTCACGAGCGTCCCGGGCACGGAGTGTCCAGAGGGGGTCGGCCCGTCCGGAATAGACGAGCGCGCCGGCAGTCCAGCCTTCACGCCTAGCTGTGCCCTTCGCGCGGTCAATTGATTTTGACATGCCCATGCATCACGACGAGAAACGTGCAAAAGTCGGTGTACCCGCCGCGATCGGCAGTGCGGGGATCCGCGATCAAGTTGCCGCTGTTGTCGACGTTCGTCACGGCGGTTGAGCCGGGCTTGTGGGACCAGTAGCCGTTGCGGCCCTTGCGATACCAATGAAAATCCGTGCCGGGCCATACGACGAGGGCGGCCAAGTGGCCTTCGGCCGGGCACTTGTTGTTAGCCCCAGGGCTGTCAATGAGCTGGTCTGCGATGGCAGCGGGCCGGACGGCGGCGCACGTGAGCGCTGTGTACATCGCACCGGCCGCGCGCCCCGGCTGGGCGAACGTGTCCGTGCGGTAATTCGTGCCGTAGTTGTAGCAGTTGTTGTGAGGCTGACGCGCTGGCACGTTCCACCAAGCGGGCTCGTACAGCGGCGCGCAGCGGCAGCGGTTGATGAGCGGCCACGGCCACTTCTTCCAGGGATACCGGTAGCGGAGCTCCAGCAGCCGTGCGATCTCCTTGCGGATCAACTCCGGGAACCGCGCGCCCAGCTTGAGGCGGCGCAGCGGCCCCGTGCTGCCACAAATGAAGTCTTCGAAGTCGGGATCCGCCGCCCGGTGCGCCAGTCCGGGGCCGAAGAGATCGCCGTTCGCCACGCGGACCGGTTGGGGCAGGTTGCGCGCGCGGGTTCCGATCTGTTCGACCACCAGACCCCGGTATCCCAGCGTCGACGGCGGAATCGGCCGTCGCTCGTCACTACGGAGCTTGCGTGCGGGCGCGAACCGCTGGAGCGCATCGCGCGCGTCCTTCCCACGGAGCTCGATTACGGGGTTGGGGCGGCCGCTGAAGATGTCGATGGTGATGCGCAGCGTCATGGTCTATCTCCAAGAGAACGAGCCGAGACTAGTTTCGCGGCGTCGTCACTGCTCCTCGATCCCCAACACTTCCAGCACTGCCTGCTCGTTCCCGCTCACTACCTGCATCACGACCCCCGCCGGGAGCGTCCAGAACTCGTCCTGATTGCGCTCCTGGCGCTTGCCGGCAATCACGGTGGTCACATCGCCCGCCGAGAGCTGGACGAGCAGAACCCCCGGCTGGGGGAACCGCGCTACGGTAGTTTTGCCGTTGATCACCCACTGCCGCAGAGCGACGTGCACGGTGCGGGGCGCGCCGGCCGTCGTCCGATAGGTGAGCGTGCCGGTGAAATGGTCGCGCACAGTCAGCGAGTCCCGCGCGGTGGACGCTTGACTCCTCACCTGCGCGGGAGAGGCAGCGGCCCAAAGGCCCGCGGCGACGACGGCCAGACAGGGAAGCAATCGGGTCATGAGAACTCCTCGCGGCCTCACGGTGAGAGCATGGACACGCGCCCCGCGTCGGTCGCTACGAACACCTTGCCGCCGGCCAGCGCAGGCTCCGTCCAGATGCCACCGCTCACGGAGACGTTAGCAAGCACGGCGGGCACGGGGACGGTATCGTACCCAGCAGCCGCGCACTGGGCGACGGTGTAGTGAGTGTTGGCGCAGCGGATGCCCACCGCAGGGGCTACACTCGGGTCGGCGATGGCCACCACATGTCCCTGGTCGGTGCCGATGTACACGATCCCGCCTGTGACCGACGGCGGGCCCAGCGAGTAGCCGCCGCCGGACGAGCCAGGCACGTCGAGGATCCAGCGGACGCGGCTGGTTTCGGGCGCGCATGCATTCAGCGCGTGCAGCTTGCCGTACCCACTCGAAGCGCCTTCGAGCGGGCGCGCGTACCCGCCCGTGACGACGAATAGCACGCTCCCCCAGGCGGCGCCCGGCTTCTTGTAGTGCGTGTCGCCGTGGCTCACGCCCGGGATCACCGGGAAGGGGATGCCGGTGGGCGGGAATTGCCACCGCACGCTCGGCGCGCCCGGTGCGCCGCTGCCGGCGTTCACGGCGTAGCTCCAGCCGTCCTTCTGCACCGATGCGACCAGCGTGCCGCAGCTCGAGAGCATCACGGCCGGGCCCGCCGACCAGTCCGGATCGTCATCCTGCGCGAATGGGACGGGCTGCAGCTTCCAAATGATCGCGCCGTTCGTGGGGTCGAGTCGCAGCATGCTGAGGCCGTGGTTCGGCGTCGGCTCCGGCTGGCAGCCCCCGCCCCAACACCGGACGTTACCAGTGGTGACGTAAACGCCGCTCAAGTCGCTCGCCGCCGAGGTCCACACGCCGCCACCGCGGGTCCCTGTGGATATGAAGGAGAATCCGGGCACGACCGCGCCGGTCGTGAGGTCCACTGCCACGAGGCGGCCGTTCTGAATTGGGTTATCACAGTGGTCCCCGATACCGATGTACACGCGATCGTCGAGCACCAGGGGCGCCGAATAGCCGATCTGCTCGTGCAGCTCGGTCGTGCTGCCCGAGGTCACGCCGGTCATCTGGGAAACCGGGTCGGACTTCCACATCACCGCGCCGCTTGCGGCGTTAAGGGCGAAGAGCCGCCCGCTGCCCAACCCGGGCGGGATCGACGGGTCCGGGGCGCCGAAGATCACTACCCGGACCTTCCAGGTCAGAAACCAGAACCAGTGCACGCGAATCGTCGCCATTGCGGCCGAGGACGCGATGCCGTAGCTGGAAGGATTGCAGTGGAAGCTCGGCGTGAGGGGCGGCGCGGTCGCCGCGGGGTACTGCCACAGCAGGGCGCCGGTCGTCGCGTTCAGCGCATAGAAGTATCCGTTTCCGTTTCCGATGAACACCCGGCCGCTTTCCACGACGGGCGACGAGCGGAACGCCCGCGGGCTCACCGGGACCTGCCACGACCATCGGACCGCGAGCGCCGGCACCCGCGCGGGGTCGGAGAGCGCGCTGCTGTTCAACTGGTTCGCTGAGCGGAACACGTTATGACGGTAGGCCGGCCAATCGGTCGAGCACGCACTCAGCGCGAGGATCCCCGCGATCACTGTGAACGCGCCAGTACGATTCTGCTTCGTCATGATACGTCGCCTCCTTTGGCCATTCACTTCGCCCCAATAACGAACACACGGATGCTAAGGGCCGCGGTGCCGCGGTTCTCAAAGGCGAGCGGCGTGCCTTCGGAAAGCGTGAGCACGGCGCCGGGCGTCACCTCCCGGCGCTCCGCGCCCAGACGCGCCGCCGCCGTGCCGGCGCGCACCTCGAGCACGGCGGCACCGGGGAAGGCCACGGTGTCGGCACTCTTCCCGGGCGCGATCTCGAGATCCCGGACCTCGACTGTCAGCGTCGGGGAGGCCGCAGTCCGGTAAACGGTGCGCGTGAACACGCCCGGGGCGACCTCGGTGAACGGGGTTTGGATTCGGTCTTGCGGCGGTAGACCAGCCGCCGCCGGCGGCAACGGGTCGCCGCCCTGCGGCGCGTCGCGACGGCAGTGTGAAACCACGCCGCAGAGCACCGGCAGAAGCGGCAAGATGGCGAAAGGGGATCGAGATCGGAGCAGCATATGCCATCTCGCGGTTCGGAGGGGCGAGAACGAACTTCTGACCTTAAGAGTAGGCGGACCCCTGCGGACGGCTATGACCGATTGTGCGGGTGGCCGGGCTTGGTCATGGAGTCAGAGGGCTTAAGGGGACGCACTGGGAGGTCACGGCGGCCTCGACCTGCCGCGTGGCACCTGGCGACGAAGAGCCTCAACGCCCACGGTGATCCGCGAACCTTGAGTTGAACCCACGTGAGACCCGTCAACCGTTTCACGGTCCGATAACAGACCGCGGGACTCCTGTGCGAGTGCGTCGCGATGAGGAACAGCGGCACCTTGGAGCGCTCAGTCAGGATGATCCATCCGAGAAGGCTGATCCACGCCGCCAGTTCCCGTAATCCCGGTAGCCCCTGCCGCCGCAGCATGCGGCCGAGGGCGTGGCGACTTGGCAAACCAGACCGCTGAGCCACCTTGGTTGCGGAGCCGATGCTTCCGCCCGTGAGCAGGAGCGCGTCGAGGATAACCCGCGCCCGAAGCGAGAGGTGCGGGAGGGCTACGCAAAGCTCGTGTTCCAAGGCGGCCACGGCCATCATGCCCGTCGGCTCCACCGTGATCAAACAGGGACGACAGAACCTGATGGGTCGCGCGAGGGACGCAAGCGGTCGCTCAAACAGTCATACTCAGCACGATGACGCGGGCAGTCCGCAATTTCGGGGCGAGCCTCGCAGGGCACTGGGCTCGCCGAGCGAGCCCAGTGTCCCGCGGTGTACAGCTGACCCAGCTCAGTGCGTAGTCGCCATGTTGCGCGGATCGTCCTTTGGGTCCACGTACGTCAGGACGAACGGTCCCATCCCGTGGACCTGCACGACCGTGCGCCCGCGCGCGATCGCGTAGTGATGCATGGTGGCAGCGACCGTCGCGAACCCGCCGGGCGACAGCACCGTGGCGTGCGCCGCATCGAGCGCGTCGCCCATCCCGAGCAGGAACGTGCCGCTGATCACGGTCAGCTGCTCATCCGTGGGATGGTAGTGCGGCGCGACGCGGTACCCGTCGGGCAACTCGAGCCGCACCGTGAACAGTCCGCTCTGCCCCGGATCACCCTGGAGTACGGCCATCCTCGCACCCCGCGGGAACACGGCGGGAGCAGGACCCCAGTTGAGGGCGGCCGTTTGGGCGGGAGCCAGGGCGGGCAGGGCAAGAGCAGCGACAGCGGCGACAGCAAGGCGGAAACGCATGGTGAGCTCCTGAAGAGAGTGATGGTTCATTCGACTAGCGATGACGTGGACGCTACGAGAATCCTGGCGGCGGCGCTTCGCCCGGGAGAGCCACAATAGAGAAGGAACAAACCGTGGCCCGTTCGGGCCACGAGGCAAACTGGCTAGAGCAAGCCGTGCTGGGCCGCGTACGCGGCGGCGGCGGCGCGCGTAGGGAGACCGAGCTTCGTGAGGAGGTTCGCCACGTGGCGCTTGACGGTGTGGTCGCTCAGCCGGAGGCGGCCCGCGATCTCCGGATTGCTCAATCCCTGCGCCACGAGTCGCAGGATCTCGAGCTGGCGTCCTGTGAGCTGGAGCTTGCCGCGGGGTGGCTTGGACACCGAGAGCTGCTCGAGCTGGTCCTTGGCCCGGGCGGCGTCGCGCTCGGCGCCGAGCGTGCGGAACGTCTCCCACGCCCGGCGCGCCTCGCGCTGGGCCAGGGCGCGCTCCCCCGTGGCGGCGAGCGTCTCGGCCAAGTCTAAGCGCGCCCGCGCAGTCTCGTAGGGCGCGCCACCCCGGTCGTACAGCGCGGCCGCCTGCTCGAAGCGGCTCGCCGCGGCGGGAAGATCGCCGGCGTGGCGGAGCACGAGGGCGTCGGCGAGGGCGGCGGACGCGGCGAGCGCCACCGTGCCGAGGGTCTGGGCGATGCGTTCGAGCTCGTCGCGCGCGCCCGCGGCCCGAGCGCCATCGCCCCGCGCCACGTGCACCCGGACGGCGAGCTCGAGCGCGCCGGCGCGCATCGTCTGCTCCTTGGGACCGATCCACTCGAGCAGCCGTTCGAGCTCGGCGGCCGCGTTCTCCGGAGCGCCGCGCTCGAGGGTGAGCGCCGCGAGCCCGAGGCGCGCGATCGGCTGCGAGGCGGCCCGCTCGAACAACTTCGCCGCCTCATCCAGTTTGCCCTGACGCAGCCGCAGCTCGCCCAGGCGGGCGAGCGCCTGGACGACGAGCGGCGGCCGAGCCTGCTCGAGGTCGCGGGTCGCGGCGGCGAGCTCGACGTCGGCGTCGGCCCACTTGCCGCGCCAGATCAACACCCCCGCGTACTGGACTTGGCAGATCGCCGAAAGCAGCCGGATGCGCCACCGGCGACTGAACTCCTGCACGCGGGCGCACCATTGGGCGGCCCGGTCGTAGTCGCGCACCCGCTCGCAGGCGAAGATCTCCCAACAGCACACCACGCCGACGGTGTGCAGCTCCTTCACTTCCCCGGAGGTCGCCGCGGCGGTCGCCTCGTCCAGGCAGCGGAGCCCCGCGGCTACCTCGCCCGCGCTCACGCGCGCCAAGCCCTCCAAGGCGAGCCCTGTGAACTCGAGACCGCGATCCCCGGTGGCGCGGCCGAGCGCCGCGGCGCGCTCGCCGCGCTCGCAGGCGACCACTGGATCATGACCCCGGAACAGCGCGACCTCGCCGTCGCGCAGCAGCAGCCAGCCGTATTCGGCCGCCCGCTCGTGGCCCGCGAGCAGCCGGCGGGCCCGCTCCAACCATCCGGCGGCGACGGCCGTATCGTTGCGAAAGGCGAGGGAGTCCCACACGAGCCACAGCGCCACGCGCGAGGCCCCGAGCGGGTCGCTCTGATCGCGGTAGAGACGAAAGGCACGTTCGCGGGCGTCGAAGGTGAGAGCGGCGTCGTCGAGCCACCACGCCGCGAGGCCCAGCTGCTCCAGAGCCTCAGGTGTCTCGCGGGCGGCGAGGCTCGCCTGGAAGTGGACGCGGGCGTCCTCCCAGGCGCCGCGCTCGAGCGCCTCCATCCCGGCCGCGAGCGGATCGTCGCTCATGAGGGGTAAGGTAGGCGGTCGCCGCTCTCGACGGAGAGCAGCGCGCGCGTCGCATCGTGCGTCGGTCGCTCGAGCACGTCGGCCGCCTGTCCCGCCTCGACCACCTCTCCTTGGGCGAGGATGATCACTCGATCGGCGTACGCCCGGGCGAAGCTCGGGTCTACGCTCGGGTGCCTCAGGCCCGCCGGCCGACATCCATCGCCTGCATCCTGCGCAGCTCGTCCGCCGCGTAGCGGCGTCGCATCCCGGGCAGGACGATGAGCCCGACGAGCGCCGCGGCACCGCCGATCAGGAGCAGTGGGTACCACACGTGCCGTGGCTGAGCGCTCCACAGCGCCGCGGCGCCGACGAGCGCGAGCGCGCCGCCGCCCGCGATCAGCCCGACCAACAGCAGCTGCACGAATCCACGCGCTTTGCCTCGACTGCCCAGCACACCGATCAAGGCTCCGATGATGCCGCAGAGGCTGCCGAGGCCCGCGCCTAGCAAACTCCCAGACCGCTCGCTCCACCAGGCGCCACCTGCTGTTCCGGTCGAGGAGGAGGACGGCGCCAGGCGCATCGGTCCGAGCCACACGGTCCCCCGCCCCGGCAGGACTAGGTTGACCTCCAGTTGGCTCGGCGCGTGGGCCGCGCCGCTGAGCGAGAAGCCTAGCTCGAAGGGCCGCCAGCTCGACTCGGCGTGAAGGGCGGCGAGCGCGCCGCCCGTCGCGAGCGTGCGGCTGAAATACCGCTCGCCGCTCGGGAACACGCTCCACATCTCGAGGTAGCCCTGGCCCTCCACCCCTTCGTAGCGGACCTCACCCGCGACCACGTAACCCGGCAGCGTCACCGCGGGATGCTCGATGGTGACGAGATGGAAAGACGTTGGCGCCGAGCCTGTGGCGCGGAGTTGCAGCGCCGTCGCGCCGTCCGGACCCTGGCCGGGAAGCGCCACGCCGCCCGACACCGCGGTGTGCGACCAGTCGATGGTCTGTTCCTGCGCGGCCCCCACACGGGCCGCGACCAGGAGCGCCAGGCCGGCGCTAGCGAGCTTTCGTTTCACGGCGATCCTCCTGCTCTCGTCTGAGAGCTTCCAGCAACGAACGGAACGTGTCGGCGTCGAGCCGGCCGTCCGCGTACGCAGCGCGCAGCCGCTGCTCGAACGGACCGGCGTCAGGCGCGGCGTCGACCAGCTTGACCTTCTCGATCAACCGGTCGAGCCGCAGCCGCACCGTCGGGTACGAGATCCCGTACTGAGCCGCGAGGTCCTTCAGCGTCCCCCCGGCCAGCAGGAATCGCTTCAGGAAGACCAGATCCTCGTCGCTCAGCTGGCTGATCCACGATGGCGTGCCCGTCACATGACTTTCACTATTAGCAATTCGATATTAATATTATTAATATTATAGTGAAAGTCAAGATCAATAAAAGACAAGTGGGAGAGGCAGATTGCGCGCGCCCTGCTCCTAGCCTCTACAGGGGCAACCTTGAAAGGGCCGCTCGGCGTTCGCCGGCGGCCCTTCTTCATCATTCTGCGGCTTCACTCTTGATCCCGGGGGGCTGAGGTAGGCAAGAGGGGGGTGAAGCAAGGTTCGAACTCCCTTCACGGCGCCTTGACTGTCCAGCGGGCCCTCCTTCCTACCTACG
>JBGPIJ010000090.1:0-10487 GCA_041484865.1 Gemmatimonadota bacterium | reverse complement strand
GCCGTACGTCTCGATGTAGAGGCGGGGCATACTAGGCGACCATCACGGGAAAGCGGGGCTGTCCATCCCAGCGTTCGATCGGCATATGCACCGGAAGATAGTCTTCCGTCAGCACCTCGAGCCGGCCGCCGCTCCTACCCCCCGCCACGCCGTCGGCGGTCGCGCCGAGCCGGCGGCTGCGGTGCGCGCGCGCCCGGGCCTCCCCCAGGTCCCGCAATTCCGCCGCGCGCTCGCGGATCACGGCGGGGGGAAGCGGGTCGCCGAGGCGCGCGGCTGGCGCGTCGGGCCGCGCGCTGAACGGGAAGACATGCAGGTAGGAGAACGGCAACGCCTGCACCAGATCGAGCGTGGCCCGATGATCGGAGATCGTCTCGCCCGGGAAGCCGGCGATGATGTCCGCGCCCAGCCCGAACACCGGGACTCGCGCCGCGATCCACTCGATCCGCTCCCGGTACGACCCGGCCGTGTACCAGTGGCGCCCCATGCGCCGCAGCACCCGGTTCGATCCCGACTGAAGCGGCGCGTGCAGGTGCGGCGCGAGATGCCGGGGCGCCTCGATCATGAGCCGCGCGAGCCGGTCGTCGACCTCGGTCGCCTCGATTGACGACAGTCGGAAGCGCACCTTGGGAACGGCGTTGACGAGCGTTTCGACGAGCATCCCAAGCGACGACCCTTCCCCCTTCCCCCGTCCCCCCTCCCGGTCTTGTCCATACGTCCCGATATGGACTCCCGTGAGGACGATCTCCGCATGGTGCCGCGCGAGCTGCCGCGCCTCGAGCACGACGTCCGCCACCCGACGGGAGCGATTCGCGCCGCGGGCGAGCGTGGTCGCGCAGAAGGTGCAATGCTCGTCGCAGCCGTCCTGGATCTTGAGCCAGGCGCGGGCGTGCGAGACGAAGCGCCGCAGCACGGGGTCCACGCGGCTCGACGCCAGCCCGGCCGCCCGGAGTACCGCCGCCGGGTCCGATCCCCGCACCACGCCGCGCACCGTGGGCAGCGCCGCGATCGTTCCGTCGTCGAGCGCAGCGGCGCATCCCATCACCACCGTCTCGATGGGCGCGGCGCGATCGCGCGCGAGACGGCCGATGAAGCGCCGCATCTTCGTTTCGCTTTCCGCGGTCACGGTGCAGGAATTGACGACCGCGAGATCCGCGGCCGCGGGGTCGGTGACGACCACGGCGCCCTGATCGACGAACGCCTGGCGGACGACCTCAGTATCGTATTGGTTTGCGCGGCAGCCGAAAGTCTGAAAGAAGACGTTCACGGCCGGACCGTCATCCCCACCAGCGCGGTCCAGACCCGCTCGTGCAGGCCATCCCCGTCGCGCGCGAGACGCTCGAGCCCCACATCCAGGAACCCGCGCCCTTTCGCGAATCCCCGTCCCGTGCCGGCGGACACGCCCCATTCCCTCGGCGCCGTGGTGCCGGGCCCGAAGGGCATCCGCCCGCCGCGCACACCAAACCGCAGGGGCGCGGTGACGCCGAACTCACCGCCCACCGACCAGCTGATAGTGTTGAACGCGTTCGCGCCCAGGCGCGACCAGGAGCGCCACATCGCCATTCCCGCGAACCGCAGGTTCGCCAGAGGCGACCAGCGCACCGCGCCCCCCACCATGCGGGGCAGCTCGCTCTCGGCGGTGAGGGTGTCGCCCACGTACCGGTTCAGGTGCGCGTCGCTCCGCCCGAACGCCGTCACCGCGAGCGCGGGCGTGAGCGTGAAGAGTGCACTGCCCGACACGCCGAGGCCCTCATAACGCACGAGCGCGCTCTGCTCCACGGCCGCGTAGGTCGTCGAGTCGTCGAACCGGCGCGTGGCGGTCTCTCGCGTGGAGCCGGGCAGCAGATGCAAGCCGAGTCCCAGGGCGACGTGGGCGCCCAGGCGCACCGCCGCTCCCACCCGCACGTCGCCAACGCCGCCCTCGCTCCCGATCTGGTCGGTGTACGCCTGCGAGACGCCTCGCAGCGTCATGCTGCCGCGGGTGACCACGGCGTACGAGCGGTCCAGGTAGCTGGAGAAGCCGCCCCCCACGAACAGACGACGATGCGCGAGAGAGCCGCCGAGGCTGAACAGGGGGAAGCGCGTGGCGCGAAGCCACGTGCTCGCCGCCGGGGACTCGACGTCGCGAAACGAGGCGCTCGCGGCCGTGCTCGCCGTCAGCGAGCCGATGTCGGTGAGCGATGCCTCGGTGAGCGGCGAGGTGGGATCAAAAGGGGCGAACGCGCCGCCGGCGCTGCGCGAGCGCACACTCTCAGGATGCCCCGGGGTGCCGAGCCCCGCGATCCCGAACTGGGAGTCCTGGCCCGAGACCGGGCGGGCGATCGCGGCGAGCAGCAGGGCCGCGCAGGCGGTGAAGCGGCGAGGGGTGCTCATGGCTTTCCGAAGGGGAACCGCGGCGCGTACGTGAGATGAAGGATCGGTCCGCGCACGAGGTCGCTCGAGGGGTAGAACCGAATCTCAGCGAAGTTCGCGCCCTCGGGAACCTGACGCAGCACGATCGTGTTCGGGGCGAGCGTGTCGCCGATCCAGAAGCGGAGGAGGTTCGTCACGTCGATGCGCACCGTGTCCGTCACGCCGATGTGGACGATCGTCGTGTCCACGCGCGTGCCGCTGATCGGGGACTTGGCGCCGAAGTCGGTGATGACCGCGTGCGCGGCGATCCCGAACGAGTCGGCGGGGACGCCGTGCGCCGGCGCGACGGGGATGAGGTCGAGCGTCGCGCGGATCACCTGACCCGAGTCGGTGATGGTGCGCGGGAACGACACGCGCAGCACGCTGCGGGCGGCCGGGACGCCACCGACCGCGAGATTCGCGTCGAGCGGCGGCGCGGGCGGGTCGAAGACGAAGCTGTCGAAGAGCGGGGAGCGGGTCTCGACGCGGTGCGCCGCCGCGAGCCCGAGCGAGTCGAGCCGCACATACCACGTCACGAGCGGGCCCAATCCGACGTCTTCGGACGCGGCAAAGGCGGCGCTCGCCGGCTGGTCCGCCGTGACGCGCACGCCGAGCGCCACGGCTCCGCTGTCCGGCGTGCCGAGGGGCACGCGCGCGGAGTCGAGTCGCACGAGCAGCGTGATGAGGTGATTCGTCGTGTCGACCACGATGCTGTCGCGCGTCACGGGGTCTTTGCGACCGGGTTGGGCGAGCAGGCTGTCCACGTTCACCGTGCGGATGAGAGAGTCGGTGAACGGTGGGAGCAACGCGGCGAAGGTCGTGGTGGAATCGATCGCGAGCGGCAGCTTGTAGAAGTGCACCGCGAGGTTGTGGGTCGCCGTGTCTCGGCGCACGATGGTCAAGCGCACGATCACGGAGTCGACGCCGACCACCGGGCTCGTGGTGGTGTCGGTCGAGAGCGCCAGCCGGGACGCGAGCCGGCCGGTGCGGAACACCGGGCGGCTGTCGCGGGTCCCCGGATCCGAGGTGGCGAGGAGAAAGACGGTCGACCACGGGCTGGTGTAGCCGACCGGCCGCCCGAACGCCGAATCGCGGGACACCGCCGTCCGCAGCACCGTGTCGACGACCTGCACAGAGCCGCTCGGACAGAAGTCGGGGCACACGCCGGGGGCCGTCATCTTCTCGGTGCAGCCGGCCACCAGCAGCAGCCAGCCCGCGCGGGCGAGCCGTACGACCGCGCGACGAGTCGCGCCAGCAGTGATCACGTCCAGATCTCTCGCAGAAAATCGGTCGAGGGGGTCATCGGATGCCCCTCCTGAAACCCCGGCACGTCGTTGCGGTGCCCCCGGGTTCTGATGGCGGCGCGCTTCAATCGTAGACGCGTGGCAGCCGTGGGCCGAGCGACGTCAGGGCTTCCCGCTGCAGCTCGTCCGCCGAGCTCGCGTACTCGTCCAGTGTGATGCAAGCGCCCTGGGCCGAGCCCATCAACGTGGCGATGTCGCCGACGCTGACGGGCCGGTCGCCGATCTCGACCATCGTGAGGTCCATCGTGACGGCGCCCACAAACGGGCAGCGGACCCCGCCCAGCAGCACGGCGCCCCGCCCCGAGAGCCCGAGCGAGCGCCGCACGCCGTCCGCGTAACCGATGCCGAGCGTCGCCACCCGCGTGGCTTCGCGCGCCGTCCAGAGCGCGCCGTAGCTCACGCTTTCCCCGGGCGCCAGCGCTCGCACCGCGAGCACCCGCGCGCGCAGGCTGGCGACGGGGCGCGGCTCGGCCAGCCCCGGGCCGGGCGAGCAGCCGTACAGAAAGCCGCCCGGCCGAATCACGTCGAAGGCATAGCGCCGGTCGCGGAGCGCCGCGGCGCTGTTCGCCACGTGCAACAGGCGCGGCCGGCGCGGCAGCCGGGCGACCGCCCGTTGGAACCGCTCGGTCTGCTGCTCGGTCGAGCCATCGCGCCGCTCGGCCGAATGGAAGTGCGTGTAGCACCCCTCGAGGTCCGGGGTATCGAGCACGTCCCGCGCCCGCTCGATCTCGTCCCAGCGGATGCCGGAGCGCCCCATGCCCGTGTCGATCTCGAGATGGAATGGCCGCGCTCCGCGCGACGTCCATTCGCGGATGGCGGCGACGTCTCCGAGCGCCGGCGTCAGATGGAATCGGTCGAACTCCTCGAACTGCGCCGGCTGCACCGGCATGAAGACCACGACGGGACGGACGATGCCCGCCGCCCGCAGCTCGGCTCCCTCTTCGACCGTCGCGACGCCGTACCCCCACGGATCGACGGCTTCGAGAGCGTTAGATACAGCGACGGCTCCGACCCCGTAGGCGTTCGCTTTCACCATCGGGAGGAGCCGCGTGCCAGCGACCCGTGCGGCGGTGCGGGCGTTTTCGACGACGGCGGCGAGGTCGATTTCGACCCACGCGCGACTGTACCGCCCGCTCATTGACACGTTCACAGGCGCGCGTATCATACCCCGCCCGGAGGCTAAATGCAAGGCGATTCAGCGCTTGGACGCGCACTCGCGTTGGTCCGCGATCTGCGCGCCCGTTGTCCGTGGGATTCCGTCCAGACCCGCGCCAGTCTACGGCCGTACCTCACTGAAGAGGCCCTCGAACTGGACCAGGCGATCAGGCACGACGACCTGGCCGCGATACGTGACGAACTCGGCGACGTGCTCTTGCACGTCGCATTTCAGATCGTGATCGGCGAGGAGCGGGGAGAGCTCGACGCGGAAACGGTGGTGCAGTCGCTCGAGCATAAGATGAAACGGCGCCACCCGCACCTGTACGGACTGGGAGAGCAGCCGGCAACCTGGGAACTGGGGAAGCGGGAGGACAAGGGGAAGCCGGACGGGGGAAGCGGGAAGGGGAAGACGCTCACCGGACTGCCCCCGACGCTCCCGCCGCTACTCATGGCCTACCTGCTACAGGAACGCGCTGCCGGCGTTGGCTTCGACTGGCCGGACGCGACAGGACCGATGGCCAAAGTGACGGAAGAGATCGGTGAACTTGAACGGGAGATGAGAAGCGGGACGCGGGAGTCGTTGGAGGACGAAATCGGTGATCTGCTGTTTTCCGTGGTCAACCTCGCGCGCAAGCTGGCCATCGACCCGCGGGCCGCGCTCGAGCGAGCGAACGGGAAATTCGTCCGCCGGTTCGAGGGGGTCGAGCGGTTAGCGGAAGCCCGGGGCGTGGATCTGGGACGCGCGAGCCTGGAGCAGCTGGACGAGCTGTGGGAGGAAGTGAAGCGACGGACAGAGATGGACTGAGGCGGACAGAGACGCACGACCTAAGTCCGTCTCCTTCCGTCTCCATCCGTCTCTGTCCGTCCCCTCAAGGCCACAGCTTATACAGCGTCCTCGGGAACGCGATGGCTTCCCGCACGTGCGGGATGCCGCAGATCCACGCGACCGTGCGCTCGACGCCGAGCCCGAATCCCGCGTGCATGAAGGTGCCGTGCTTGCGCAGGTCCAGATACCAGCTGTACGCCTCTTCGGGAAGGCCTTCCTCCCGGATGCGCGCGAGCAGCTTGTCGTAGTCGTCCTCGCGCTGGCTGCCGCCGATGATTTCCCCGTACCCTTCCGGCGCGAGCATGTCGTTGTTGAGAACCGTGCGCGGATCGTCGGGGTTTTCCTTCATATAGAAGGCTTTGACGCGCTTCGGGTAGTTGTAGACGATCACGGGTTGCTCCGAGTCCCGGGCGAGCAGCGTTTCCTCATCGCCGCCCAGATCGCGGCCCCACTCCATATCGCTGCCCAGGCCCTTCAGCCGCTCGACCGCCTCGGTGTAGGACAGGCGCGGAAACGGCGGCCGGATGTTCTCGAGCCGTGAGGTGTCGCGCTCGAGCTCGGCGAGTTCGCTCTTCCGCCGCTCGAGGCAGCGGGTCACGATGGCGCTGACAAATTCTTCCTGCAAACGCATGTTGGCCGCCGAATCGTTCCACGCCACCTCGGGCTCGACCATCCAGAACTCGGTCAGGTGCCGCCGCGTTTTCGACTTCTCGGCGCGGAACGTCGGCCCGAAGCAATAGACCTTCCCCAGGGCCGCCGCCGCCGCTTCGACGTAGAGCTGTCCGGTCTGGGCCAGATAGGCGGTGCCGAGATCGAAATATTCCGTCGCGAAGAGGTGCCCGGCGGCCTCGCCGATCGAGCCGGTGAGAATGGGCGTGTCGACGAGCGTGAAGTTGCGCTCGTAGAAGAAATCCCGGATCGCCTGGACGACTTCGTGCCGCACGCGCGCGATCGCCACCTGCCTGCGGCTGCGGAGCCAGAGGTGGCGGTGCTCGAACAGATAGGCGGTGCCGTGCTCCTTCGGCGTGATGGGGAAATCGACGCTGATCCCGAGTATCTTGAAATCCGTGGCCTGCAGCTCAACGCCACCCGGCGCGCGCGCGTCCGCGCGCACGACCCCGGTGATCTCGAGTGATGTCTCCTGCGTGAGGCGTCCGACCGCGTCCCACGCCGCGTCGGGCACGTCCTTCTTGGAGAGCACGGCTTGCAAGTATCCCGTTCCGTCCCGCAGCTGCACGAACGCGATCTTCCCGCTCGAGCGCGTGGTCGTCACCCACGCTCGTACGGTCACCGCCTGGCCCACGCGCTGCGGCAGCATCTCGATGCGTTCGGCGTCCGGCATAGGGGCGGCATACTAGCGGCCGCTATTTGCGGTGTCAACGCGATCGCGTGCAGCGCCTACGTCCCGAGCCGGCCGGCCGGGGCGAAGCCCGTGCCCGAGCACCAGGAAACCCCTTGGCCTGTCTCCCTCGGCACCCCGCAACACGATGCCGGCGCCGCCGAAACGCTCAACGCCGACCCGCGACCGCTGTGGCACACGACCGTGGGGCGCGCGGTGCGCGGCAGTCCCGCCATCGCGGAAGGGGTCATCGCCGTGGGGACGGTGGACCGGCAGGTCGTGCTGCTGGACCGCGCGACCGGCCAGATCCTGTGGCGCACCCGCCTGCGCGGCACCATCCACGGGGGTCCGCTGCTCGACGTCGATCGGCTGTACGTCGCGACGGAAGCGTCGCCCGAAGGGCGCGTGTACGCCCTTCAACTCAAGGATGGCCGGACGCTCTGGAGCACGAAGGTGGGTAGCGTGGAGGCGCCACTCGCGCTGATCGGCGATACACTCTACGGCGGCACCGAAGACGGCGTCGCGCTGCGGCTCGAGACGGCGCACGGCAACGTCGCGTGGCGGCGGCAGCTCGCGGGGGCGATTCGCGCGGACCCGGTACCGACGCCCGCGGGGGTCGCCGTGGTGACCACGGCCGACACGCTCTTCCTGCTCGATCCGGCTACCGGGGATGTGCGCCGGCGCCTCGCCCTCCCCGGCGCCGTGCTCGCAGCCCCGGCGCTCGAACCGAGCGGTATTCATCTCTATCTCGCCACCACCGCGGGCCACATCCTCTCGGTGACGCTGCCCGAGCTCGCCATCGACTGGGATCTCCAGGCCGGCGACGCGGTGTTCGGCGCCCCCGCCCTGGTGCGGGACACCGTGTTCTGCCTCGCTCGGAACGGCGTGCTGTGGATGATCCCTCGCGACCAGCCGGGAGCCGCGCGCTCGATTTCGCTCGGCATCGTGGCGACGGCGGGTCCGACGCCGCTCGCGCACGGTGTCCTCGCCGGAAGCATTTCCGGGGAAGTGGTGCTCGTGGACCCGGCGTCGGGGACCGTGTGGTGGCGCACCCAGCTGGACGGCCCAATCGAGCAGCCCGCGCTCGTGCGCGACCGGGAACTGGTCGTCGTCGCGGGGCGCGGCGATATTCACGTCTACCGATGAAGACGATGCGATGCCTTGGCGCCGCGTTGGCGCTCGCCACGACGCTCGGGGCTCAGCAGCCGGCTCCGGGGCTGACGGTGAGCCACGTGGGGCGGGCCGGCCCGGTTGTGCATTACGGCAAGTGGGCGGTGGCCGCGGTGGCGGCGACGTTCACGGCGCTTGCCGCGCGCGAGCACGCCAATTCCACGCGGGCCTTCAACCAGCTGCTCGACCTGTGCCGGGCGAACAACGAGGCATGCGACTTGAAGCCCGACGGCACCTATCTGAACGCGAACCCCGAGCAGCTGTATCAGACGTCTCTGCATTTCGATTCGCGGGCCCGGCTGCGTTTGCTCGTCGGCCAGGCGAGCCTGCTGTTCGGCGCGGCGCTGTTTTTCGCCGACCTGCGCCACCGCGGGAACGGGCCGGACAATATCCCCTATCACCCGCTGCAGGTCACGGTGGAGCCACACGCAAACGGAGCGCGACTGGGACTGCGGTGGACACTGTAGGGCGGTGTCGGGTGTCGGAAATGCGCCTCCGAACCCGACACCGCCTTTTGGCGTTCCGACACCGCCTTCGCCTTACCCGACTCTGAACAGCTCCATCCCCCGCTCGTAGCGGGCCAGAATCCATTCGCGATATTTCGCGTGCTCCGGTCGCGCGAGCGCCGGGTCGCTCGCAATCACCTCCCCCGCGGCGCGACGGGCCGCTTCGAGCAGTGGAAAGTCGGTCTCGAGGTTGGCAAAGCGCAGCGGCACGCCGCCCGACTGACGCGCCCCGGCCAGCTCTCCCATGCCGCGCTCCTTGAGATCGAGCTCCGCGATCTCGAATCCATCCGTCGTCGCCGCGAACGCCGCGAGCCGTGGCGCCGCCTCCGGAACGTCGGAGAGCAGGATACAGTGGCTCGCGCTCGCGCCCCGACCTACCCGGCCGCGCAGTTGGTGGAGCTGCGCGAGCCCAAATCGCTCCGCATGCTCGATCAGCATCACCGTCGCGTTGGGGACGTCGATCCCCACCTCGATCACGGTGGTCGCGACCAGGATATGGACCCGGTTATCGCGGAACGCCCGCATCACCCGATCGCGCTCGTCCGCGGGCATCCGCCCGTGCACCAGTCCGATCTCGGCATTGGAGAACGTGCGCCGTAGCCGCGCCGCCATCGTCGTCGCCGCCTTCAGGTCGGCTCCCTCGGATTCTTCGATGATCGGATAGACGACGTACGCCTGTCGTCCCGCCGCGACTTCCCCGCGCATGAACTCGTAGATCTTGGCGCGGGCCGCCTCGGTTCGTACCGCCGTCTTCACGGCGCCCCGGCCGGGAGGCCGCTCGCGGATCTGCGTCACGTCGAGATCGCCGTACAGGGTGAGCGCGAGCGAGCGCGGGATCGGGGTCGCCGTGAGCAGCAGGACGTCGGGGGCGTCGCCCTTCTCGACGAGGGCGGCGCGCTGCTCGACGCCGAACCGGTGCTGCTCGTCGATCACCACGAGCCCCAGGCGGTGAAAGGCGACTGTTTCCTGGATGAGCGCGTGGGTCCCCACCACGAGGCGCGACGCCCCGCCCGCGATCCGGGCGCGGGCGGCGCTCTTCTCGCCCGCCGCGAGCCGGCCGATCAGGAGGTCGGGCGTGAGGGCGAGCGGCTCGAGCACGCGCGTCAGCGTGGCATGGTGCTGCTCCGCGAGGAGCTCCGTCGGCGCCATGATGGCCGCCTGGTAATCGTTTTCCACCGCCAGGAGCATCGCGAACAGGGCGACCACCGTCTTGCCGGTCCCAACGTCGCCCATGAGAAGGCGATGCATGCGCGTGCCCGCCGCCATGTCCTCGGCGATCTCGCGCACGGCCCGCCGCTGATCTCCCGTCAGATCGAAAGGGAGGTGCTCCTTCAGGCGCGTGGTCAGCTCCTTCTTGAGCTCGAACCGGATGCCGGCCCGGGCCCGCTTCGCGAGGAAGCGCGCGCGCGCCTGGACGAGCTGCTGGCCGAAGAGCTCGTCGAACGCGAGCCGGCGGCGGCCGCGCTCCGCGTCCGCCGGGCTCGTGGGACGGTGCACCGCCACGAGCGCAGTCCGCAGATCCGGCAGCTCGAGCGCCCCGAGCAGGTTCGAGGGATGGGGGTCCCGCACCAGGGCCACGAGCGCGTCGAGGTGCTGGTGTACGAGCGCGCGGACTTGCCGGTGCGTCAGGCCTTCCGTCGCGGGATAGATGGGGAGCACCACGCCGCGCTCGGGCTCTTCTCCGTCGTCGGAGAGCACGAGGAATTCTCGCGGGACGATCTGGCGGCCGTGGTAGTAGCGGACCGGACCGGTCACGAGCAGCAGCTGACCCCGCGTGATCTGGCGCTCGAGAAACG
>JBGPIJ010000089.1:0-10496 GCA_041484865.1 Gemmatimonadota bacterium | reverse complement strand
CGGGAACGGTTTCCGCGAGCTTGCTGCAGTCAACCCGGTAACATCGCGGATCCGGCGCGCCGCCTTCGGCATATCTCACCGTACAATCGGGAAAGACCGTGGCGACCATCTCGGCCAGCTGGCGAATTTGATAGTTCTCTTCCGTCCTCCCGACGTTGAACGCCTGGCCATGCACGATCTCTCGCGGGGCGTGGAGGAGAGCCAGAAATGCGCGACCGACGTCTTCCACGTGCACCAGAGGTCGCCACGGAGTGCCGTCACTCTGGATGAAGATCTCACCGGTAGTCGCGGCGAAGCCGACCAGGTTATTGACAACCAGATCGAGCCGCAGGCGCGGCGACACGCCATACACTGTGGCGTTCCGAAGAAACGTCGGACTGAAGTTGTCGCCTGCGAGCTTCGCGAGGTCCCGCTCGGTCCGGACCTTCGACTCGCCGTACGGCGTGACGGGATTGAACGCGGCGTCCTCCCGGAGCATCCCCTGTCCGCCTACGCCATACAGACTGCACGAGGAGGCAAAGAGAAATCGTGAGACTCCCGCTTCCTTCGCGAGCTCGGCAAGGCGCACCGACGCGCGGTGGTTGATGGCGTAGGTGCAGTCGGGATTAACGTCACCCAGGGGATCGTTCGAGAGCGCGGCAAGATGGACGATCGCGTCGAAGCCCCGAAGGTCCGATCCCCGGACATCCCGGACGTCGATCCGGAGCGCTGGCTCGTCGGAGGGGATGTCTCCAAACGTGCAGTCGGCAAACAGTCCGCTGTCGAGACCGACGACCTCCAGCGCCGCAGACCGGAACATCGGCACTAATACCGAACCGATGTAGCCCGTATGACCCGTTACCAGCACCCTCATTGCAATGCCTCAGTCCTGAGTGTGATCGGAAGCCGGCGAGTGTTCCGGCAGCGCAACTCGCAAATCAGGTGCCAAGTTCACTGCAGTGACGACCACCACCCCGCCACCGCGGTGTTGCGCCGGCGCATCAGCTCTCCCGGATTTGCCCCGGACCCAGGTCAGGCCGGTCGCTCAGCGGGGCGGGACCGCAAGGCGCGGGAGTACGCGTCGCGCTCCGTCACGCTGAAGCAGATCCACCATGTCCCGAGAACAGCGAGAGGCAGCGTTGCGGCCACCTGGGCGAAATAGACCAGCGTGTTCGGCGCCGCCCACAGCTGCTCCACCGCATAGCTCCCGAGCGCAAACGGGATCATCGCCAGCGTCGGTCGGATCCATACCGTGCTCCACACCTGCCGCATCGGCACGCCCAGCACTCGACGCGTGTACCACGGCGCGAACAGCAGCGACGCCACGAGTCGGGGGAGCGTGGTCCCCCAGGCGGACCCCACGATCCCCATCGTCCGGATCAGGAGAATGCTCAGTCCGAGATTGCAGATGGCCTCTGCGAGAAACCCCGGCACGAGCCCTCGGTGGCGGTCGAGCCCCATCATGGTGGCGGTGATCACCTGATAGCCGGCGACGCTCCACAGCGCGAGCGACAGGATCCGCAACACCTGACCCGAGAGCTCCGCGTATTCCGGGCCCATCCAGAGGCCAATGAAGGTCCCGCCGCGCAGCAGGAACGTGATCACGATCGGAAGGACGATGAGCGTGGCGATGCGGGCGGAGCCGAGCAGCGCGTTAACCAGCTCCGGCTGACGCCCTGCGGCTTCGAGCGCGCTCGTGTACGGCGTGACGGTTTGCGAAACTCCGCTCACGAGAGCCCGGGCGTATTCCGTCAGGCTCACGGCGATCGAAAAGAACGTGATCATCGCGACGGGGAGCAACGCCCCGATCACGAGCGAATCGCTGTACAGGACCACCGCTCCGAGGCTCTGGAGTAGCGCGGAAACGCCGCCGAACGACACGATCGCACGGGCGCTCTCGCGGTCCCAGTGCCTCCAGGCGATCCGCAGCTCGGGGTAGACACGGCGGCTCAGGCTGAAGTCCGCAACCGCACGGAGGAGCGACGAGGCGAGCTGAATGACCGCAAGGGCAATGAGCCCGTAGCCCTCGCGCAGTGCCACGAGGATCGCGACAGCCCGCGCGGCGACTACGACGACTTCGACTGCGTTGCCGTAGTCGAAGCGCTGTATCCCGATCACCACACCGCCGAATACCCCTGCCACGAGGGACACGGCGACGTTGAGCCCGCCGAGCACCAGTACTGCGCGCGTCACGCCCCACAGCTCGCTTGGGACGTGCGCGCCATAGGGAACCAAGAGGGCGAGCACGCCGGTGCAAAGGATCGCAAGAACTCCCCCTGCCGTGAACAGCGCCAACGCAGTCGCCGCAATGCCGCTGGCGTGGGCATGGTCGCCGGCCGCGTGGTATCGGGCCACGAATCGAGTGACCGCGCCGCGTACGCCCAGATCCAGCAGGCCGAGGTAGCCGACGAGGGATGCGAGCAGGGTCCATAGACCGTACTCGGTGTTGCCGAGCCGGTGCACGATGAACGGGGCGAGGAAGAAGTTGACTCCGGCCGTGAACGCGAACCCCCCCCAGTTTGAGAGTACGTTCCGCAGCCGGTGTGACAGGAGACCTGACGGCGATGGGGGCATCACCGCCCCCTGGGCAAATCGGGTGCCAACCGTGTGGCGTGGCGAACGAGGACCGCTCCGTCCTCCTGTTGCGTCAGCGCAGCACTCGACCCGACCGCAGTGGATCGAGCGGCGGCCCTGGTCTTGCTGATCCACTCGCGGTATGTGTGGAATCGTAGGCATCGTTCATCGGGAACGCGACCGGCCGGTCTCCGCCGACTGCGTCCGGCGCATGTGCGCGGCGATTCGCCACCGCGGCCCCGACGACGAAGGCGTGTTCGTCGCTGGAGCCGCGGGCCTCGGCATGCGCCGCCTGAGCATTATCGACCTCGCCGGTGGCCATCAGCCGATCTTCAACGAAGACCGTTCCAAAGTCATCGTGTTCAACGGTGAGATCTACAACTACCGGGACGTCCGCAGGAACCTCCTGCAACGGGGACACCGGTTTCAGTCGAACAGCGACACCGAGACGATCCTGCACCTGTACGAGGACCAGGGGCCGGCGTGCGTCGAGCAGCTGCGCGGGATGTTCGCGTTCGCGATCTGGGACGCGGCCACGGAGAGCCTGCTGCTCGCGCGCGATCGTTTCGGTATCAAGCCGCTGTATGTCACCACCGGCCCCTGGGGCATCGCCTTCGCGTCGGAGCTGAAGGCCCTCCTCGCGGTCGGCTTGTCGCAGCGCGAGCTCGATTGGGAAGCGCTCGACGCGTACTTCCAACTCGGCTACATCCCGGCGCCTGCCACCCCGTTCAACGACGTCCAGAAGCTCGAGCCCGGGCATTGCCTGACGTGGCGCCGCACCGGGCAGTGCACCGTGGCGCGCTACTGGGACCTCCCGACACAAACGCTCCCCGCACCTGCCGAAGTCGAGCGCCAGGTCGTCGAATGGCTGGACGACTCTGTCGCGGCGCACCTGGTCAGCGATGTCCCCGTGGCCGCGTTTCTCTCCGGCGGGCTCGATTCATCGGCCGTCGTCGCCAGCATGGCCACGCTGGGCGAGACCGCGCATGCGTTCACCGCGCGCTATCTGGGTTCCGGGGCTGCCGCTGCCGACGAGACCGGGCTCGCGAGGCAACTCGCAGACCGCTACGGGGCCCGGCTGACCGTCGTGGATATCCGCCCCGATGTGCGGGACCTCTTCGAACCGATTGTCCGGGCACTCGACGAGCCCCACGCCGACGACTCCGCGATTCCTACGTGGCTCCTGTCGCAAGCCGTGGGGTCCGCCTACAAGGTTGCGCTCACGGGAATCGGGGGCGACGAGCTCTTCGCGGGCTACCGCCGTCATGTGGGGACCCTCCTGGGCCAGTACTACGGCAGGCTGCCGCTCGCCGTCCAGCGCGCTGCAAGCACACTCGCGAACCGCGTGCGCGAGCCCAGTGGAGCGGGCCTCGGCGTGGACCGGCTCAAGCGATTCCTACGCCCAGGGCGCAACGGCACGGCCGAACGCTTCCTCTCCTATGTGAGCCGGGCCGACGACGGAGACCGGAGCCTGCTCTACAGCGAGCGCATCCGCGACAGCCTGGTGGGGGCGGCATCTGCGCGGCGCCGCTTCGAGGCGCTGTATCGCGAAGGGGGCTCGCCGCCGGGGCTCCGGGCCGGGCTGTACCTGGACTATAAGACGTTCCTGCCGGACGACATTCTTGCCTTGAGCGACCGGCTTTCGATGGCACACTCGCTCGAGATTCGCGTGCCGCTGGTGGATCACGTGCTGGTCGAACGCGTGTTTGGACTCCCTGACCATGTCAAGATCGGTTGGTGGCGGAACAAGCGACTCCTGAAACGCGCGTTGCGGGCGCGCTTGCCGCATGACCACTTGCACGCACCCAAGCGGGGGTTCGTCGGGCCGACGTCGGCCTGGCTGCGTCACGAGCTCCGGGACGTCCTCGGGGACGAGCTGTCGGCCGAACGGCTCAAGCGGCTCGGCTACTTCGAGCCCGGTGTGGTCGGCCGGCTCTTCGACGAGCACGTGACTCGCCGGCGCAACCGCGAAGGGATCCTGTGGGCGTTGATGTGCTTCTCCGCCTGGCACCGGCTGTATGTCGAGGCCTCCCCGGCCCCCTCATACGCGGCAACTCTCAGCTAAGGCGGGGATCCCGCGTCACCGCGCGACACCGAACCACTGCAGCGTCTCGAGCAGAAAGGGAGCGGGGTCTCGCCAGCGCCACACTTCGCAGCGATCGCGCCCTGGACGGAACGCCAGGAACCGAAGCACGGCGCGGAGCCGCGAGACATCGCGATCCGCGAGCTCCAGGTCGGCTGCCGAGCGGGTCAGTCGCAGGTACAGGTGATCCACGTCGCCCCAGAACCAGCGGCTCCGGACGCCGACCCGGTAGCCGACCCGGTTCGGCGACGGAGGATCCTGGCCCAACGCACACCGTACCAACAAGGCGGGAAAGTCTACGCCTGCATCGATCGCCAACTGTAGAGAGCCCCAGAAGCGTCCGTTGACTTCCATGATCGTGTGGCGCCCGGTGGTGCCGTCGCGCTTGCACTCGATCATCGCCAAGCCGTTCCAGTCGAGCGCTTCGAGCAGTCGCTCCCCGGCCCTCAACAGGTGCGCATCGGGCGGGATGCTTTCACGATATACGCTCACGCCGCCCGCGGGAGGCTTTTCTCGCAGGCGGCGGTGGGCGAACAGCGCCACCGTCCGGCCGCCCCAGCGAAGGACGAAGAGACCCTCCCCCGCACCGGAAACGCGTCGTTGCAGCAGGACCGGAAACGCCGCTGGTGGAAGCCGGGCGAGCGCTCGACGACACTCGACGGCATCGCGGACGAAGGTCACGCCCACTGCGCATCGGCCCCCATCGACCGTCACCACGGACCGGTGAGGTTTCACGACCGCCGGGAAGAGATCATCGGCACACGCGCCACTGTCGGCGGCGGAGTCGAGCACCACCGTCTCCGGGACTCCGAATCCCGCCGCGCGCGCCAGATCGAGCAGCTGCAGTTTGTCAGAAGCCCGTCGGTAGGTAGCCAGATCAGGCAGGGGGAGAGCTACCTCACGGGGCAGCAGGTGTCGATGCTCGAGCGCAGCCTCGACGCTGACGTCGGTGATCGGAAGGAGCACTTCGATCCCGCGGGCCACGATCATCTCGCCGAGCTCCGCGGCGTAGGCCACGGAGTCGGCATACGGGTCGGTCGTCAGGGGGCAATGGTGCACCCCTCGAGAGACGCCGGCGAGGGAAAACCGCCTTGCGGCGGCGACATGCACTTCATGTCCACCGGCCACAAGAGTTCGTGCCACCGCGAGCGCCGCTCGCTCTGTGCCGTCCGTGATCAGGATCCGACCCACGCGACCTCCGAGAACGAATCCGAGCTACCGGGAGGCCGCACCGGGGCACGGTCTGAGGGGCTGCAAGAGGAAAGCCTCTTCCCGAACCGCAACCGCGCGCGTTAACGAGTCAGCTCTTCCATCCCCAAAGCCCGACCCGCGCCCATCGCCGCGATCCGCCGCGGTGATCGCGCGGCCGACCGCAGGACGGAGCTCGCCAACGCGCCATCGTAGCGCCGAGGGCGGAGGACCCCCCACACGTCGAGCGCGTCCGCCCTCCGGCCGTGGAGCATGTCCAGGCCGATTCGAATCGCGGTGAACGCACCGGCAAGCGCGGCGATCGGAATCCACACCATCCGCCCCCGCCAGCCGTGCTGCCGAAATAGCGAGAGCAGCCGTCCCCGAGTTGGAATCGAGTCATCGAACAAGTTCACGATCGGAGGTGCCGCGTCGAAGTCCTCGGCGCACCATGCGGCCACTGTGGCCGCCTGCCGGACGCTGCATGCCGCGAACGGTAAGCTTGGTCGCCCGAGCCCAAGGTGCCATCGGGCGAACAATCGCCGCCCGATCAATCCGGGAAGCTCAATCTCGTCCCAATCGATGAGAGCCCCGGGGCGAAGGATACGGGCGTCTACGTGCCGCTCCTGGTGCGCCCGGGCGACGAGGCGTTCTGCCATGCATTTGCCCCAGGTGTATGGCCCGAGCCGCTTGGGGCGGTCCGCAAGCGGCGTGTGCTCGTCCTGCCGCTCCCATGGATTTCCGGGCGGCCGCAGCACCGAGATGCTGCTGACGTAGACGAGCCGTCGCACCCCCGCGGCGCTCATCGCCTCGAGCAAATTGCGCGTGGCGTCGATGCTGTTGCGCTGGTGGGCGTCGAAGCCGCCGTTGGTCTCGGCCGCAGCGTGCACGACAACGTCCGCATCGGCCAGTACCTCGATCAATGGATCGCGACTGAGATCGACGCGTGTCCATTCACTGCAAGACGAAAGATCCGGGGCTTCTGATCGTCCCACTCCCCGCACCCGGAACCCTCGCTGCGAGAGCTCGGCGCAGATCGCACGGCCGAGGAATCCGCCGGCTCCCGTCACGACTGCGAGCGGGCCTGTCGGTGATGCGGGCAGTGGACTGCGCCGGGGCTCGGAGCGCGGCACGGAGTCCCGCACGGCGGCGGTGAGCGTCGCATGGAGGCTCACCACGGTGCGCAGGTGATGCGGCGTGAGTGGCCCGCGTCCCCGCACGGCCGCCGCGTGGTAGAACTCGTTCAGGAGCTCGGCGAGACCCGGATAGCCGCCGCGCGTGAGGCGCTTCACAACGCTCAAGCCGCCGCGCCACGCGAGTTGCGCACCTTCGAGAACCGGATTGAGGATCTTCTCGAGCGGCGCTGTGCCGGGATTCCCCGCACCGAGCACGATACCGCGCGCGGAATCAGCGTTCAGCGTTCCCCCCGCACCGGTGATCGAAAGCGTCGAGACCACCGGCCGCGCGCGCAGGCTGACAAACAGGCGGCCAACGATCTCTCCCTGCCGCAACAACGCGTGCAGCTCCGTCGGCAACGCGGTGACCGAGAGCAGCTCTGGCACCGTCTCTGAGGGAGCGACCCGCTCGAGCGCGGCAACGAGCGTGTACAGCGGGTGGGGCAGTACATCCAGGAGCTGTTGCGCCAAGGCGTGCCCGCCCGCTCGCCCGAGATGGAGCGTCGGAGGCCGGAAGGAGAAGGCACTATCGACGAGCGCCACCGGACCGAGATCGGGGGCGCGGTGCATCAGCGCGAGGAAGGCGGGATCCCTCAACAGTTGATGGCCAGCGCATAGCAGCCGCCCGTGCTCCTCCGCGAGTGCCAGCAGCGCCTCGGCTTCTTCCGGTGTTTCGACGAAAGGCTTTTCGACGTACACGTCCGCGCCCAATGCCAGCGCCTGCCGGGCTGGCTCGAAATGGGTCCCGGCCGGCGTGCAGACATGCACGAGCTCCGGTTCACCTTCCTCCAACAGCGCGTTCAGGGTTGGATACGCCCGTGCCTGCGGTCCGGCGAGCGCCGCGAACGACTGCGCCATCGATGCGCTCAGGTCGAAGGCGCCCACGACTACGTGGGGCGTGCGGACACGTCGCAACGCCTGAAGGTGCATTCGAGCCATGTTGCCGGTTCCAACAAATGCGATGCGAAGTTGGCGGTTCCTCAGGGGACCCTCCAGGTCTGGACGACGGACGCGCAGAATCAGGAGCGCGCATCTTGCAAGAGGGGAGCCATGGATCGCTCTGCGATGTGCCGAGGCGTTCACGTTCGGTTGTTGCGTCCACGCAACAGATCTCAGATGGCGGCTGGCGCGACGCACGCCTGCGCTTGCGGGACAGGGAGGGGCCGCGATCGCTTAGTGATGCGTGTGGCGCGTGAGCAACGACGAATCCGAGTCGGGACAAGTCAAACGCAACATCTTGTCGCGCCGACAGTTAGCGTCGCGGTGCCAGCACCCATGAGGAGCGAGGCCTGGCGCTCGTCTTGCTGTGGCATGGTGCGATGGCTCCGGTGTCCCCCCCACGCCCACCTGCTCGCGGCTCGGCCGCCCGGCTGCCCATCCGCCCCGCTCGGGATCCGGGTTGGGACGCTCTGCTCGTGTTCGTCGCAGTCTACGCCGCCGACTCCGTAGGCCGGCTGCAATCTCTCTTCCCGATCCTCCAGCCGCTCAAGCCGGCCCTCGTGTGCGCTGCATGTGCCATCGCGCTGTACATGATCAGGCAGTCGGGATTCCGTCGGCTGGACGCGTTGCGCAGCGGGACGACGACCTCGGTGCTGCTGTTGCTCCTCTGGGCCGTGCTTTCCGTCCCCTCGGCACTGAACCAGGCCACCGCCTTCTTCTTCATCACGGACGTCTTCATCAAGACCGTTCTCTTGTACGTCCTCGTCGCGGGCGCGGTACGGAGTGTCCGTGATGTCGAACGGCTGGCGTTCGTGTACTTCGCTTCCGCAGCACTGTACTCGGCCATCGTCCTACTGCGATTCGACCTGCGCAGCGGCGACTGGCGGCTCGAGAGCCTTTACACCTACGATGCCAATGACTTCGCGACCTTCACCGTCACAGCAATCCCCCTCGGGCTCTACTTCGTCACCAGCCGTGCGCGGCCCCTGGTGCGCCTCGGGTGTGCGCTCGGCCTCGCAGCACTCACCATAGCGTTCATTCGCTCCGGGTCGCGGGGCGGGTTCCTCGCCGCCATCGCCGTAGCAATCTTCGTCCTCGTCGGCCACACCGCGATCCGAATGCGCTGGCGCGTGATCGGAACCGCTGTGATAGCCGCCATCTTTCTCGCGACCGCGAGTGATCGATACTGGGCCCAGATGCGGACAATCACCTCTTCGGGACAAGACTACAACCGGACCGCCCAGAGCGGACGGCTGAAAATCTGGCGACGCGGCGTCGACTACATGTTCTCTCACCCCGTGCTGGGCGTAGGCGCCGCCAACTACGGGGTCGCCGAAGGAACCATCTCTCCCCTCGCCAAACTCGAAGAACACGGAATCGGGGTTCCCTGGACCACCGCGCATAACTCCTTTGTTCAGGTTGGCGCCGAACTCGGCATTCCTGGCCTGTTGTTCCTGATCATGCTCATCTGGAGCGCATTCGCGATGCTGCGGCGTGTGGCTCGCGTGGAGGGCCCGCTCGCACAAGCCCTGACGGGATCCCTCATCGGCTTTGTCGTTGGGGGATTCTTTCTGTCGCTTGCCTACGCCGACATGTTCTACGTGCTGCTGGGGCTAGCGGCAGGCCTGGGCAAGGTTATGCGACCGTACCTGGGAACGCCCACCCGCCGGAGCCAGCGCGTCCGGCCCAGTCGTCCCGGCCAGCCCGCGGTCGATGCGACGATTGGTGTGCGGAGGAGCATGTGACTTTTCTATCCGGCCTCGCCGCCGCCGTCGCTGCCATCCTGTTGATGCCGACCGTCTCCGATCTCATCAGCGTCGCCAAGATTCTCCGTCGCCGCGGCCGGGCGCGCGGCACTCCCACTCCGGGAGACGTGCCTCGCCTCCTGTTTCTCGTACCGGCGCACAATGAGGAAGCGTTGATCGTCTCGTGCGTGGAGTCACTTCGCCGGGTGCGCTACCCTGCGGACGGCTTCGCGATCTGGGTGGTCGCCGACAACTGCTCCGATCGCACCGCGACCATGGCTCGAGAGGCGGGGGCACAGTGCATCGAGCGCCGCGATCCGATGCGGCCCGGAAAGCCCCACGCCATTGCCTGGGCGCTGGAGCTGCTTCCCCTCGCGGACTTCGACGCCGTCGTGATCGTCGATGCCGATGTCGTCGTGGATGAGGCGTTTGCAACCGGTCTCGCGCGCGCCGCCCCGCTGCGCGCCAAGGTGGTGCAGCCGCAGAACAACGTGCGGAACCCCTTCGACAACGCCCTCACGCGAATGGCCGCGGTCCTGTCCACCGCGAATCACGTACTCGCGTTCGGCCTGAAAACGCGCGCTGGCCTTAACGTGCCCCTGAGCGCCGGCATGAGCCTCGGGACGGACGTGCTTACTCGCCAGCCCTGGCCCGCGTTCTCGATCGGAGAGGACTGGGAGCTATACGCGCTGTTGACGGAACAGGGAGTCAGAACCGAGAGCGCGCCCCAAGCTCATCTCTACGCCGAGGAGGCTCGCTCGCTTCGCCAGAGCGCCAGTCAGCGCCACCGATGGGCCGCCGGTAAGCTCGTCG
>JBGPIJ010000088.1:0-10502 GCA_041484865.1 Gemmatimonadota bacterium | reverse complement strand
GATCAGGAGATGCCGAGATACTGATGCCGAAGGGGGGACTCGAACCCCCACGGGCTTGCGCCCACTGGCTCCTGAAGCCAGCGCGTCTACCAGTTCCACCACTTCGGCGGGCCCGGAGGAACCGCGAATTATAGACGGCGGTATAACCTCAAGTCAACTCTTGGCTTGACCGCTGTCGGTGGCGTTTCTATCTTGCCATTCTCGCGAGTGGACAAGCTCTCCATCGCCCGGAATCCGCGGGCGCGACATGACTACCATCTCCTGGAAACGTGGGAGGCCGGCCTGGTCCTGACAGGCACGGAGGTCAAGTCGTTGCGGGCGCGGAAGGCGAGCCTGGGCGAGGCCTATGCACACGTGCGCAACGGCGAAGTCTGGCTCGAAGGCATGACGATTTCCCACTACGGCCCGGGCAGCTACAACAATCCTCCTCCGGCCCGGTCGCGCAAGTTGCTGCTCCACAAAGGTGAGATTCTCAAGTTGATCGGCGGCACCACCCAACGCGGCCTGACGTTAGTGCCGCTCGAGCTGTATTTCAAAGATGGGGTCGCCAAGATCGCGATTGCCCTCGCCCGCGCCAAGCGCACCCACGACAAACGCGAGGAACTGAAGCGCCGGGACGCCGACCGCGAGATGGCGCGGACGTTCCGGGGCAAGCGCTCGTGATCGCGCTCGTCGCCGTCCTGCTCGCGGCACCCGCGCAGATCGTCATCGCCACAGCGCACGGCCAAACCACGATTCCGGTCACGATGGAGCGGGGCGCGGCGTCCGTGGCCGTGCCGCTCCTCGCGACGGCGCTCGAGCTCACCAGCACGCTCGACGGATCCGAGGCGACAATCGGGCTGGCCGGGACGGTCTTCGTGTTCCAGCTCGGTGTCCCGTTTGCGCGCGCCGCGGGTGTGATCTACGCGATGACGGCCGCTCCCTACGTGGCACGTGACACACTGTTCGTGCCGCTCGAATGGCTCGCCGTGTCGCTGCCGCGAGCCTTGAGCGCGCGGTACCGGTGGGACGCGGGAGCATCCCGGCTCGAGGAGCTGGCGGTCGCGCCGCCATCGGCGCCGCCCGGGCCGACCGCGGCGCTCAACCCGCTCACCGGACTGCGGATGCCGCACACGATCGTGATCGATCCGGGCCACGGCGGCGCCGACCCGGGGAACCCCGGTTTGTATTTCCCGGGTGGGCTCGTCGAGAAGGACATCACGCTGGCCGTCGGGAGACTGCTGCGGGCGGAGCTCGTGCGCCGTGGTCTGAGGGCGCGTCTTACCCGTACGACGGACACGCTGATCGATCTCGCCGACCGGGGCGCCGCGTGCAGCGCCGACTGCGATCTGTTCGTGAGCATCCACGTCAACGCGATGCCCGCGGGCCGGCGCCGCGCGATGGCGAGTGGCGCGGAAACGTACTTCCTCTCGGATGCGAAGACCGAGGATCAACGGCGCGTGGCCCAGATGGAGAACGACGCGATTCGCTTCGAAGCGGGGTCGCGGGTCCCTACCGGAGATCTCGGGTTCATCCTGCGCGATCTGCAGTTGAACGAATACCTGCGCGAGTCAGGGCGGCTGGCCCAGCTGGTGCAGCAGCGGGTCAGCGTGGTCCATCCCGGCGGTGATCGCGGCGTGCAGCAGGCCGGGTTCATGGTGCTCACGACCGCGCGGCGTCCCGCGATCCTGGTGGAAACCGGGTTCGCCACCAATCACGGCGACGCGGAATTTCTCGTCTCGAGCCTCGGCGAGCACAAGGTGGCGAGCGCGATCGCCGACGGCATCGTCGCGTACCTGCTCGAGTTTGAGCGGAAGTCGTCCGTCACGGCCGGCACGGATGAGGGCGGTCGATGACGCGGCGGTCGGTCGCCGGCCTGACGCTCACGCTTTGGGCGGCGGTGTCGTGCGCGTATTACAACGGCATGTGGAGCGCGAACCATTACGCGGGGCAGGCGCGCGGCGCCGAGCGCGCCGGGCAGATGGACGAAGCACGGTCGGCGTGGGCGATGGCCGCGGTGAAGGCGGAGTCCGTGGTGTCGCGGCACCCGCACAGCCGCTGGGCCCCGGCCGCGCTCGTCCTCCAAGGCGAGGGGCTGGCGCGAAGCGGCGCGTGCGAGCGCGCGGCAGAGCCGCTCGCCCGGGCGCTTGGAACGGTGACGGTCCCCGCACTGCGGGAGCGGGCCGCGCTCGCGGCGGCCACCTGCGCGGTCGCGCGCGGCGACCCGATCGCCGCCGAGAGCCTCCTCGCCCCCGTGACGGGCTCCGCCGATCGCCGGCGGGCGTCCACGGCGCGGTATCTGACGGGACGCGCCGCGGACCTGCGGGGCGACCCGGTGCTCGCCGCGACGTGGTACGCCCGTTCGACGGATCCGGAGGCTGGGTTCGCGCGCGCCCGCGTCCTGCTCGCGCAGGGGCGCAGCGAGGCCGCCGCAGGGGCGCTCGGCACGCTGCTCCGCGGCCGGGCCGCCGAAAGCGATTGGGCACCGCTGCTCGACGACGTCGGTCGGGCGGCGGGCGCGCAAGCGGCGAGCGCGGTGCTCGATCGCCTGCTCGCGCTCCGTCACGTGAGCATCGGATCGCGCGCTCGCCTGCTCCTCGCGGACGGCGACCGGTTGTTCGCCGCGCGCGCGCTCGCCGCGGCGGGCGCGCGCTACGCCCAGGCGACGGCGATCGCGCCGGACTCGATCGCGGGACGCGAAGCGCGCGTGCGAGCGCTCCGGGTGGCCGCGGCCGCGGCGCGCACAGTGGCTGAGCTCCACAGTGTTCGGGAGCGCCTCGCGCGCCTCACGGCCACGGGCCTCGACGGAACGGCGGCGGGTGAGGCCGCGACGCTCGACGGACTCCTCGGACGCGTCCTCCTGGCCGACGACGCGGCGGACGCGCTGTGGTTTCACGCCGGGGAGCTCGCGCGCGACTCGCTCGCGGCGCCCGAGCTCGCGGCCGGCGTGTTCCTCTCCCTCGGGCGCGACCGGTCGGCCTCGCTGTTCGCGCCGAAAGCGCTCGTCGCGGCGGCAGCGCTTCTCGGGGACGGGCGCGATTCGGTGCTCGGCGTACTCCAGGCCACGTATCCCGCGTCGCCCTACACGCTGGCGCTGCGAGGGGAGGCGAGTCCCGGTTACGCAGCCGCGGAGGACTCGCTCGCCGTCGCGTTGGGCGTCGCGGTTATCACGCCGCCGCTCCTCGGCGCTCACGTGGCGCCGCCCGTGCCCGGCCCGCGCGGGCCGCCGCTCGACGCGCCCGGGCTCGGGCGGCACGAGCCGGACGAGGCCCCCGCACGCGGCGCGCCGCGGTCCCCGCCACGAGGCGACCGGTCTCGCGGCACGAAGCCCATCGACCGGCCGTGAGCGGCGCCCCCATTCAGTTCCTCGGCACGAGCTTCCAGAATCCCGTGCTGCTTGCCGCGGGCACCGCCGGGTTCGGGACGGAGGTCGATCGGGTCATCGATCTCGAGGCGCTCGGCGGCTTGATGACGAAGGCGGTCACCCCCGAGCCGCGGCGGGGCCACCCGGGGCCGCGCGTGGCCGAGTTTCGCGGCGGGATGCTGAACGCCGTCGGCCTCGCCAATCCAGGGCTCGACGCGGTGGCTCGCCACGAGCTGCCGTGGCTCGCGCGCAGGCTCACGCGGGCGCGAGTGATCGTCAACGTCGCGGGGGAGGCGCTCGAGGACTACGTGCGCGTGCTCGAGGGGCTGAGCGGCGCCGCCGGAATCGCCGCCTTCGAGATCAACGCCTCATGCCCCAACACGCGGGCCGGGGGCCTCGAGTTCGGGGCGGACTCCGCGAGCCTCGCGGAGCTGGTCCGGCGCTGCCGTCGCGCGACGACCCGTCCGATTGTCGTGAAGCTTTCCCCTGTGCTCCCGGACGTCGCGGCGATGGCCCAGGTCGCGAGCGCTGAAGGCGCGGATGCCGTCAGTGTCGTCAATACCTTTCCGGGTATGCTCGACGGGCGTCTCGGGAACGGCGTGGGCGGGGTGAGCGGACCGGCGCTCTTGCCGATCGGTCTCTTGTGCGTGCGGCGGATCGCCGAGCGAGTCGGGCTGCCGGTCATCGGCATGGGAGGAATCCGGACGGCGCAGGACGCGCGTGAGTATCTGGCCGCTGGGGCGACGCTCGTCGCGGTCGGCACCGCCGCCCTGGCCGACCCCAGAGTGCCGGAACGGATCGCCCGCGAGCTGTCGCGTGGCTGAGCTCATCGTCGCATTCGACGTGTCGAGCGCGCGGCGCGCGCTCGAGATCGCTGATCTCCTGCCGGGGCTGCGTTGGGCGAAGATCGGACCGGTGTTGTACGTCCGCGAGGGTCCCGAGGTGGTGCGCGAGTTCACACAGCGTGGCGTACGGGTATTCCTGGACCTCAAGTGGCACGACATCCCGAGCGTCGTAGCGGAGGCGGTCACGGCCGCCCGCGAGCTTGGCGTCTCGCTCGCGACCGTGCATTGCCTCGGCGGGCGCGCCATGCTCGACGCCGCGGCACGCGCCGCCGGTACGTTGCCGCTTGTCGGCGTGACCGTCCTGACGTCGCACGATGCCGCCGACTTCGCCGGCTTGCTGGGACGAGGCGTCCCCGACCTGGGATTCGAGGCTGAGCGGCTCGCCCGCACCGCGGTGGCCGCCGGATTGCGGGGAGTCGTCGCCTCGGGGCAGGAGCTGGGCTTGCTGCGCGAGGCGCTCGGTCCCACGCCGTGGATCGTCGTGCCGGGGATCCGGTCGCCGGAGGCGCCGCCGGACGATCAGACACGGACCATCACCGCGGCGGACGCGGTGCGGCGGGGCGCCACGCACCTCGTCGTGGGGCGGCCCATCACCGGGGCGACCGATCCAGCCCGGATGTTCCAGCTCTTGACGGAGGGCCTATGAGGGCGTGGGTGGCGATGCTCCTCTTCGCCGCCGCGCCGCTGTCCGCCCAGGGATCGCTCGAGGACACGGCGCGGGCGGCCGCGGCGGCATGGCTCGGGCACAACCTCGAGACGCTGGTGGGGCAGAGTCCCACGGTGGTGCTCGAGATCCCCGGCGCGAGCCCCTCGGCGCCGGTCGGGGCGGCGCAGGCAGCCGAGCTGTTGCGCCGCTATCTCCGCCCCGCGATCGAGCGGGGAGTGACCGTGCGCGCTCTGCGGGAGGTGTCGCCGGGGAGCGGGTTCGCCGAGCTGGATCGGACCTATACGGTCAGCGGGACGACCGACGTCCGTCGCGAAACGATCTATCTGCGGTTTCAGCGCAGCGCTGGAACGTGGCTCCTGACGGAGCTTCGGGCCGGCCCGTAATCGCGCCCCTTGCGTGCACTTACGGGCCCGTCTATAATGCACGACTCGGTTCGAAAATCCTTCCCCGCTCGGGAGTGATTCGTTGAAGGTGCGCACCAGCGTCAAGCCGATTTGCGAGCATTGCAAGGTGATCAAGCGACAGGGAGTCATTCGCGTGATCTGCAAGCGGAATCCCAAGCACAAGCAGCGGCAGGGATAGCGCCGCATGGCCCGAATTGCCGGCGTGGATCTGCCGCGTGAGAAGAAGGTCCTGTACGCGCTGCCGTACATCTACGGAATCGGTTTGAGCACCGCGCGCCGCATCGTCACCGAGACGGGCGTGAGTCCGGACGCGCGCGTGCGTGACCTGCGCGACGCCGAGGTGGCCCGGCTGCGTCAGGTGATCGAGCGGGATTATAAGGTGGAGGGTGCGCTGCGCACCGAGGTCGCGATGAACATCAAGCGATTGATGGACATCGGCACGTATCGGGGCACGCGTCATCGCAAGGGGTTACCGGTGCGCGGCCAGCGGACCCACACCAACGCGCGCACGAAGAAGGGGCCGCGGCGCGCAATCGCGGGCAAGAAAAAGCCCCTGCTCAAAAAATAAATGGCACAAGCAAAGCCCACGGGCGCGAAACGCACCAAGAAGGTCGTCGAGGCGGAAGGCATCGCCCACATCACTGCGACGTTCAACAACACGCTGATCACGATCACCGACATGCAGGGGAACGGGATCACGTGGGGGTCTTCGGGCAAGGCGGGATTCGCGGGCTCGAAGAAGTCCACGCCGTTCGCCGCGACGGTCGCAGCCGAGCAGGCGGCGCGCGAGGCGATGAACCTCGGCGTCCGGCGCGTGCACGTGCGCGTGCAGGGCCCGGGCTCGGGGCGCGAGTCGGCGATCCAGGCGCTCGCGACGGCGGGGTTGCAGATCCGCTCGATCCGCGACGTCACGCCGATTCCGCACAACGGGTGCCGGCCGCCCAAGAAGCGGCGGGTATAGGATGGCGCGTTACACCGGGCCGGTCTGCCGGCTGTGCCGGCGGGAAGGGACGAAGCTGTTTCTCAAGGGCACGCGCTGCCTCACGGAAAAATGCGCGGTGGAGCGGCGCGCGTACGCGCCGGGCCAGCACGGCCAGTCGGGTGGGCGGCGGCGCAAGGCGTCGGAGTACGCCAAGCAGCTCCGAGAAAAGCAAAAGGTGAAGCGGATTTACGGGCTCTCCGAGCGCCAGTTCCGCAACATCTTCGATCGCGTGCTGAAGGAGCCAGGCGTCACGGGTGAAGCGTTACTCGTCGCGCTCGAGAGCCGGCTCGACAATCTCGTCTATCGTATGGGATTCGCTTCGTCCCGGAAGCAGGCGCGCCAGCTCGTGCGCCATCGCCACATCGCGGTGAATGGGCGGACGCTCGATGTCCCCTCGTACCGCGTGCGGCTCGGGGACGAGGTGAAGGTCGTCGACTCGAGTCGGGAGTTGGCGCAGGTCCGGGTGGCGCTGGAGCAGTCGACGCGCGGGGCGCCGCTCTCCTGGCTGCAAGTGGATACCGAAAAAGCGCTGGGGCGGATGACCGAGCGGCCGACTCGCGACGCCATCCCCATCGCGGCGCAAGAACAGTTAATCGTCGAGCTCTATTCCAAGTGATGACTACTCTTGATTTGACGGGCCTCGTCCATCCGCACCTGGTCGAGATGACCAAGCGCGAGGACAACCCGAACGCGGCCGAGTTTCGCCTCCAGCCACTCGAGCGCGGCTATGGCTACACGCTGGGGAACTCGCTCCGCCGCATGCTGCTGTCGTCGCTCCGGGGCGCGGCCGTCTGGGCCTTTCGCCTGGAAGGCGTCGTGCACGAGCACCAGACGATTCCCGGCGTGGTCGAAGACGTGCACCAGATCGTTCAGCGGTTGAAGCAGCTGACCATCGTGCTCGCCCCCGAGGCGGACGAGGCCGTGCTGCACGTGCGGCGCCAGAAGGCCGGTCCCGTGTACGCGCGCGACATCGAGCCGCACAGCGCGGTGACGATCGTCAGCCCCGATCTCCTGCTGTTCACCTTGCAGGACGACCGCGACCTTTCGGGCGAGCTGCACGTGAACAAGGGGCGCGGCTACGTCGAAGCGGAGCAGCACCCCCTCGATCGATCCATGCCCGTGGACGTGGTGCGGATCGATTCGATCTACAACCCGGTCCGGCGCGCCAACTTCACGGTGGCGGAGACGCGCGTGGGCCAGCGCACCGACTACGACCGCCTGACGCTCACGGTCGAGACGAACGGAACGATCTCGCCGGAAGACGCCGTGGCCTACGCCGCGGCGCTGGCGCAAGAGCATTTCCGCTTCTTCGTCGATTTCGGCAAGGTGCCCACCGTCCCCGCGCAACCGACCGGCAACGGCGGCGCCGCGGGTCATCTGCGCGACGTGTTGAGCCGCAACATCGACGACGTGGGGCTCTCGGTCCGCTCCGTCAACTCGCTCAAGAATTCGAACATCCGCACGCTCGCCGACCTCGTGCAGTACCACGAGGAGGACCTGCTCAAGGTCAAGAACGTGGGCGAGAAGGCGCTCGGCGAGATCGCCGAGTTGTTGCGGCGCGAAGGCCTGAACTTCGGTATGCGCACGGAAGAGGTGGACGGCGAGCTGCGGGTGGTCGAGCCCGGCACGATGCCCCAGGCGCAGCCGACCGAAAGCCTGGCGGGGGAGGAGGAGTAGTGCGGCATCGGGCGAAGGCGCGCCAGCTCTCGCGCACGGCGAGCCACCGCAAGGCACTGCTCGCGAATCTCGCGACCAGCCTGTTCAAACACGACGGGATCGTGACGACGGAGGCGAAGGCGAAGGAGTTGCGGCCCTACGCGGAGCGGCTCATCACGCTGGCTCGGCGCGGCGATCTGCACGCCCGGCGCCTCGTCGAAGCGCGACTCAAGGACCGGGACGTCGCTCAGCGGCTGTTCAAGGATCTCGGGCCCCGCTTCGCCGCCCGGCCGGGCGGCTATACGCGTATCGTCAAGCTGGGGCACCGGGTCGGAGACGGCGCCGAGCTTGCCCGGATTGAACTGCTGGGTGAGTGACCGCGCGGCTGGTGGGCGACCGGAAGGGGGGCCTCTTGGGTCCCCCTTCTTACGTTAGGATGCTTTCACGACGCGATTCGACTTGATGCAGTTGGTGCACACGCGGAGCCGCTGCGTCACCCCGTTCACCTGGGCGCGCACGCGCTGGAGATTCGGGTACCAACGCCGCGGCGTCTTGTTGTTCGCGTTGCTGACGTTATGCCCTGTGATAGGGCCTTTGCCACAGATGTCACACACTCGAGCCATAGGGAACGGTCCGACAGAGCATGAGTCCAAAACGACCGCGCGCCGACCGGACGGCCGGGAACGCAAAGACGCGGAAACCTAAGTCAGCCCCGGGACGGGAGCAACCCCGGCGCACCGCCCTCATCACCGGCGTCACCGGTCAGGACGGCTCTTATCTCGCCGAGCTGCTGCTCGACAAGGGATACGAGGTCGTCGGCGTCGTGCGCCGCACGTCGCACGATTCGTACGAACGGATCGGCCACCTGCTCGACCGCCTGCACATCGTACCCGCCGATCTCCTGGACCAGCACTCGCTCACCACGGTGGTGCGCGATGCGCAGCCGCACGAGGTCTACAACCTCGCGGCTCAGAGCTTCGTCCCGACGTCGTGGACTCAGCCCGTCCTGACGGGCGAATTCACGGCCCTCGGCGTCACGCGCCTGCTCGAGGCGGTCCGGTTGGCCTGCCCGAGCGCCCGCGTCTATCAGGCCAGCTCGTCCGAGATGTTCGGCAAGGCGGTCGAAACGCCCCAGCGGGAGACGACGCCGTTCTATCCCCGCTCGCCCTACGGCGTGGCCAAGATCTACGGGCACTGGATCACCGTGAACTACCGCGAGTCCTACGGGTTGTACGCCGTGAGCGGCATTCTCTTCAATCACGAGTCGCCGCGCCGCGGTCTCGAGTTTGTCACGCGGAAGATTACGAACGGAGTCGCGCGTATCGTGAAGGGGCTCGCCAACGAGCTGCGCCTCGGCAATCTGGACGCGCGCCGCGATTGGGGATTCGCCGGGGACTACGTCGACGCGATGTGGCGGATGCTGCAGCAAGAGGAGCCGGCCGACTACGTGATCGGCACGGGTGTGACGCACACGGTGCGCGAGTGGTGCGAGCTGGCGTTCGCGCACGTGGGGCTCGAGTGGAACCGCTACGTCAAGGTCGATCCGCGCTTCGTGCGGCCCGCCGAGGTCGATACCCTCCAGGCGGATCCGAGCCGGGCGCGGCGCGCGCTCGGGTGGGCGCCGCGGACGACCTTCGAGGAGCTGGTGCGCATGATGGTGGACGCCGACGTGGAGCGGCTCGGGTGAGGGTGCTGGTCACCGGGGCGAACGGGTTCGTGGGCAACCGCCTGGTGCGCCGGTTGCTCGATGCCGGCGTCGAGGTCGATGCCGGGTACGGGACCGCGGCGGCGGGGGCGGACGAAGCGCGCGATCGGCGCGCGCGCTGGGTCGAGCTCGATGTCACCAACCCGGCGACGGTGGGGTCGTTCGTACGCGGCGCGTGTGACGCGCTCGTCCACCTCGCGGGGATGGCGCTGGTGACGCAGGCCAACGCGGACCCCGCGGGCGCGTGGGCGGTGAACGCCCTCGGCACGGCGCACGTGGCGCAGGCCCTGGCGACCGCCCGCCGCGACTCGGGCGCGGACCCGCTGCTCATCGTGGTGTCGAGCGCCGAAGTCTACGAGCCCCGTGCCGACCGTCCCTACCGCGAGACCGATACGGTCGGCCCGCTGACCCCGTACGCGGCGAGCAAGCTGGGTGGCGAGCTTGCGGCGCTCACGCTATGGCGCACTATGGCGCTGCGGGTGGTGGTGGTGCGACCATTTCCCCATGTTGGGCCCGCCCAGGCGGCCGCGTTCTGGGTCGCGAGGCGCAGCCGCGCGCTGCTCGAGACGCAGCGCTGCGGCGCACCGACCATCGCGGTGGGCGACTTGAGCCCGATCCGTGACTTCCTCCACGTGGACGACGTGGTGGATGCCTACATTGCGCTCCTGCGCGAAGGGCGCCCCGGAGAGATCTACAACGTCGCCTCGGGCCGCGCGGTGACGCTGGGACAGGTGCACGCGATGCTCGAGGACTTGATCGGCGTCCATCCGCTTCACGAGCGCGACAGGGACGAGGTGCGGCACGACGCGCGGGCCTATCTCGTCGGCGACGCGTCCAAGCTGCGCGCGGCGACCGGGTGGATGCCGCGCCGCTCGCTCGAGGAGACGCTCAAGGAAGTGG
>JBGPIJ010000087.1:0-10506 GCA_041484865.1 Gemmatimonadota bacterium | reverse complement strand
CACCCGATTGAAGGCGTCCTCCGCCTCGGTGAGGGGCTGATCGAACAGGTTTCCGAAATGATACACGAACACGCCTTGTGCGAACCATGCTTGGGCGTACTCGGGAGCCTGTTCCGTCGCGCGTTTGAAGCGATCCGCCGCGTTCCATCCGTCTCCACGCTGGACCAAGAGCCGGAAGCCTTCGAGCAGGAAGCTGTCGGCTGGCGATAGCCCCGATTCGTGGCGCCATGCGCCGCTCAGCGCCGCGCCTAAACCGGCTTCGGAGGGATCGGCCTGCGCCGCGACGAGCGCGAGGCGCAGATGGGCGATCGCGAACGTGGAATCGAGCTCAGTGACCCGCCGATACTGCTCGCGAGCGGCGCGGTAGTCGCCGAACCGGAAGGCATCCTCGGCGTTGAAGAAGGCGGCGATCGCCTCCTTGCCGTGGGGGATCGTGCCGTAGGGGTTCGGCGCGAAGTCAGGCAGTATCTTGGCCCATACCTGGTCCATCACATCGGATACCGCTCCGACCGGGCCTGTCGCGGTGCCGCTCCGACGCGGTGTGTGCTCCTGGACCTCGTAGAGCGTCGCGGTGAGCGTGACGTGCCCGTTCTGGGAGAACTCCACACCTCCCTGGACGAAATACCGGGCGCCCAACCGGCGGGCAACCGCTTCGGCCTCGTCGTTCGATGGCGGCTCTTGCCCGATTTGGGCGAGAACCTTCCCGAACGCGATGATCTCCCCGAGTTTGGGGACCGGGCTGAACCGGGAGATGAAGTACGCTGGGAGCTGGGCCGCCGCGTAGGGCGCCGTACCGAGCACGGTGAACGGCATCACGGCGATGCTGGGTGGCGTGGCGGGCGGCGCCCAGCAGACGCGAATCACGAGCCCGGCGACGATGAGTGCCGCCAGTGCGGCTCCGCCCATCGCCAGACCGGGCCGGTGCCACCGCGCCGCCCGCTCTACCGCTGCCAGCCACGTGCGGGCACTGGAGGGCCGCTCTTCCGGCTGCTCGGCGAGCGGCGCCACGAGCGCCCGCGCGCCCGCGAGACCGGGTTGCGCGCCCGCGAGGATGCGCGCCAGCGTCGCCCGGTCGGCGCCCGCGGCCGGCCGTGTGCCCGTGAGCGCCTCGAAGCCGACAAGCGCAAGTGAGTAGAGGTCGGCCCGCCCATCGACGTCGACGCGGCCAGCCAACTGCTCGGGTGCCATGTAATCGCGTGTGCCGATCGGAGTACCCGGGGTCGTGAGCGATGACTCCGCCACCTGTTCGACTCGAGCGACGCCGAAGTCGGTGAGGAGCACGCGTCCGGTGTCATCCTCGATCAGAATGTTCGACGGCTTCACATCGCGGTGGACTACGCCGCGACTGTGGGCAAAATCGAGCGCCGCACCGATGTCCCGCAGCACGCGCAGCACCGTTGCCCGATCGCCCCGGCTCGGGGCGCCGAGTTCCTCCAGGGTGCGTCCGCGCACGAAAGGCATGACGAGGAAGGTGAGCCCTTCCCGGCTGTCGAACTCGTAGACGGGAACGATGTTCGGGTGGGAGAGGGACGCGGCGAGGGCGGCCTCCCGCTTGAATCGAGCCTGGCGCATCTGGCTGGCCGCGACTTCAGGGTCGAGGACTTTGATGGCCACGATGTGGCCGAGCAACCGGTGCCGTGCGCGGAACACCGTGCCCATACTGCCAGCGCCCGCGAGCGCAATCACCTCGTAGCGCTCGCCCGCTGCGCGCTGGACGTCCTCGAGGGCTGGTGTCTCCATCGCCGGGGAATCTACGGGTGCTTGCCGTCCCCGGCACGCGCTCCGATAATCCGGTGCCATGTCAACGTCCGGCGGTGCTTACTGCCGCGTCCTCGGCCCCGCCCGCGTGATGATTGACGGCGCCGGTGCGCCACAGGAGCTCATGTGGCGCAAGCACCTCGCGCTCCTGGTGTACCTGGCACGCAGCCCGCGCCGCGCCCGCACCCGCGAACACCTGCTGGGTCTCCTGTGGAGTGATCGGGATGAGCGCCAGGCGCGCCACTCGCTCTCCGAGGCTCTGGGCGTGCTGCGGCGCGCGTTGGGCGACGCGGCCGTGCGGGCCGACGTTGATCAAGTGGGGCTCGAGGCGGGCGTCGTCGCGCTCGACACCGATCGATTCGTTGAGCGGTACGAGCGCGGAGATTGGGCGGGAGCCGCCTCGCTCGTCGAAGGGACGTTTCTCGAAGGACTGTCGGTCCCGGAGGCGGGCGAGTTCGAGAACTGGCTAGCCGCAGAACGCACTGAGTGGTGCGCCCGGGGGGTGGAAGCCATCGTCCGGCACGCCGAAAGTCGACTCGCTGAGGGCGATGTGGCGACTGCTGTGCACGAAGCTCGGCGCGCCCTCGCAATCGACCGAACGGCGGAGGCGGCGGCCCGCACCGCGATGCGAGCGCTCGCACTCATGGGGGATCGCGCCGCAGCGTTGCGGGTGGCGGATGAGCTCGTTCGCACGCTCGGAGGCGAGCTGGGCGCTGCACCCGCCAAGGAGACCGTCGCCCTCGCAGAGCGGATCCGGGAGGCCCGCGTTGGCCGCCGCCTCGCCGCCGCGATTCCATCTGCGCCGCCCCGTTCGCCGCTCGTTGGTCGGGCCCCACAGCTCGCCGCGCTCGCTGCCGCATGGGAGCGGGCCCGCGCTGGCCGCGGACAGGTCGTGATTGTCGAGGGTGAGCCGGGAGAGGGCGTCTCGCGCCTCCTCGAGGAGTTCGTTGGGCGCGTGCGGCTGGAGCACGCCACCGTGGCGACGGCGCGAGCGGTCCCGGCTGATCGGAAGGTCTCGTGGAGTGCGCTGGCGGGACTCCTGGCTGGTGGTTTCGCGGAGGCTCCGGGCCTTACCGGCGCCCCGCCGGCCGCGCTCGCGCGACTGCGCGAGATCGCGGCCGGGCGCGACGGCATCGTCACCGACCTGTCGATGCCCGATGCGGTCTCGGCCGGAGTCAGGGCTGCAGCGGAAGAGCGCCCGGTGCTGCTCGTGCTGGACGACGCTCAATGGATCGATCTGGAGACGCTCGCGGCGCTCCCGGGGCTGGCGCGCGATACGGCGCGGCGACCCGTCTTGATCGCGCTCGGTGTGGCCCTGGGCGCACCCGAGGGCACCCGCTTTGACGAATTGCGTGCTCGTTTCGGGCGCGACCTGGAGGGTGTGGCGGTCCGTGTCGGGTGCCTGGACGAAGCAGCGCTCCGCGCGCTCGTGGCCTGGGCCCTGCCGCACTATGGCTCCGAGGACGCCGAGCGCCTGCTGCGACGCGTCGAACACGACACCGCCCGGATCCCCCTCCTCGTGGTAGCGATGCTGGAGGCGGTGGCCGACGGACTGAGGCTTGCGCCGGCCACTCCCGTTTGGCCGTCGCCCACGCGGACACTGTTGGACTCCCTCCCGAACGAGCTGTCACCGGCGGTGATCGGCTCGGTATGCCAGCAATTCGGCCGGCTCACGCCGCCCGCCCAACGAGTGCTGGGTGCGGCGGCGGCGCTTGCCGAGCGAACCGACTCGACAAGCCTCGCCCGTGCGGCGGGACTCGATCCCGCCGTGGTGGAACAGGCGCTTGACCTCCTTGAATGGGAGCGCTGGCTCCTCGCCGATGCGAGGGGCTACGTCTTCGCCGCCCCCATCCTCCGCAGGATCCTGCTCCAAGAGATGATCACCCCCGGTCAAGCGCGTCGCTACCGGGCCAATCCCGCGACTTGAAAGCCGTTATGCTCCCCCCGCGCCTCCTCCGACTCGATTCTTGATACCTGCTTGAGAGCGGATGGCCAGTGTTCGGCCCGTGCGCGTGGTGAGTCGTCAATCCTGCGGACCGGCGTCCGCTTCTGCGGAGGCAGCGATGCGCGTCAAGCGTCCCATTGGTACGATCCTCAGGTTCGTCCTCAAGAAAGCACCGGTCGAGGCCCAGCTGATTGTGACCCGTCGGTGCAACCTGAGCTGTGGGTATTGCACCGAGTACGACAAGGTGTCGGAACTCATTCCGCTCGACGTCTTGAAACAGCGGATTGATGCCCTCCACCGGCTCGACGTCATTAATATCGCCCTGCTGGGTGGCGAGCTGCTGATGCATCCCCAGCTTCCCGAGGTCGTTGCGTACGCCGATCGGCGGGCCCAGGTCTCCGTCACGACCAACGGATTTCTGCTGACCGAGGAGCTCATTCACCGGTTCAACGCCGCGGGGCTGGCCAATCTGGAGGTGAGCATCGACGCGGTGCGGGCTGACAGGACCGGCTACATACAAAAGTGCCTCAAGACGACGAGGCCGAAGCTCGCGTTACTGCGGCAGCACGCGAAGTTCGACGTCTTCATCAATATGGTTCTGTGTGATCAGACGAGCGGAGAATTCGAGGAGGCGATTCAGGAATTGCAGGATCTCGGATTCCCGGTCACGATCGACTTGTTGCACGATGGCAGCGGAGCGATCCAGATCAAGGGCAAAGACTATCTCGACGTCTGGAGGGAACACTACGTCGATAGAACGCCGCAGGCCTACCTGGACCAGGATTATGGCGCACAACTGCTCCAGGGTCGACGGCCGAAGTGGAAGTGTCGGGCGGGATCACGATTTCTCTACGTGGACGAATTCGGCAACGTGCAGTTCTGCTCGGCCCAAAGGGGTCGTCTTAACAAACCGGTCCTCGAGTATACGCGGGCAGATCTTAGAGCGAACGGACGGACGTACAAGGGGTGCGAGGAGGGCTGCGCGCTCCTGTGCGTGTATCGTGACTCCGTGCTCGACAATCGGCCGATGCACACACTCGGGTCGCTGCTCAGGCTGGCGTGGCGGACGGTACCGAGTCTTGGTCGATCGTTGGGCCGCGGCTCGTGAAGCCGGGAAATTGGAAGCCACCGAAGCGCGTTCTACTCCTGTCGGTCGTCATGTTGGCCGGCGTCGTCGTAGCATTGGCCACGCATCAAGATCAGGCGCGCGCGGTCTGGAGGAACCTGACCGGGATACCCGCCTCGTCGCTCATGATCGCCTTGCTCTTCGTTCTCTGCCAGTTGTGCCTCCAGACGTTCCGGCTCCAAGCCGTCATCCCCCGAGGTATTGCCCTCACCCTGGGTGACACGGCGTACGCATTTACCGTTGGAGAGTGGGTCAACATCTTCGCCCCGGCGCGTGCCGGGGACGCGCTGAAAGTCATCCTGCTGAACCGCGCCGCAGGTGCGCAGCCCATCAGCTTGCCGAAAGCGACCGGAGCGTTGCTGGTCGACAAGATCGTCGACGTGGGATCGCTGGTTCTCGTGTGGGGCGCCACCGGCTTCATCGGCGCGATTCGGGCGAGCGCTCCGGCACGCATGTCTGCGATGGGAATCCTCGTCGGTGCCGGCGTGCTCTCGGCGCTCGTCTGCCTGGGGGTCTACCTGGCGCGTCCCCGGTGGTTCGAGCGGCTGATCCTGTTGCGACGGGAGCTCGGGAAGGGGTTGTCGGCGCTGAAGGACCCCGTCAAGCTCCTCGCAGGGTTTTCATTCAGCGTCAGCGCGTGGGTTGCGGAGGTCCTCGCGGTGCGAGTGTTATGCGTGGCACTCGGGTTCCCACTGTCGCTCCCACAGATTGTGCTGGCGCTCGTGGCCCTGAACTTAGCCATCAGCGTTCCTGTCTCGGTGGCGAATCTCGGGGTGTACGAGGGCGCCTTGGCGTTGGGGCTCCACCAATCCGGGGTCCCGCTCCCATCGGCTGTCGCGATCGCCACCCTGCACCACGCGATCGAATTGCTGGGAACGAACCTCGGGGCCGCAAGCCTCTCGGTCTGGCTCGCGACTCGCCGCCATCGGGCTCGAGTTTCCCACGGCGGATCCGCCGTGACGGAGAACGACGAGCCGTGCTGAACCGCAGCGCGCCGTCGGCTCGCCCGCGGGGGTTGGTGAGGGTTTCATCCGCTGTTACAATACCTGCCGTGCTCCGAACGACACCCGTCCTCATCTCTCTCCTGCTCGTGGGGGGGAGCGCGCGCCGCCCCGGCTCGCCGAGCGCGGATGGCGCGCGGGTGTTGGTGGACTCCAGGCGGCACGAAATCTTCCTCGAGCTCGCGCCCGTGGGGATCCCTGCGCACGAGATGCTCCTGCCGCCGGTCGCAATCCTCACGCTGCCGGTCAGCGGCTCACTCTACGGATTCCGCGTGGAACTGGTCGACAGCGCCGGGCACCTCTTGCCCTCCGGACTGCTGCATCACTTCAACCTGATCGATCCCGACCACCGGGAGCTGTTCCTCCCGATTTCGCGGCGCATGGCCGCCGCCGGGCGCGAGACGGGGTCGCAGTCCATTCCCTGGTTCCTGTTCGGCTTTCCCATCCAACAGGGTGAGCGGGTCCTTGTGAGCGCGATGCTCGAGAATCGCACCGACGTCTCCTACCACGGCGCTCGCACCCGTATCGTGCTCGATTACACGCCTGCAGGGCGGCCCTGGCCGCTGTTCCGCACCGCCCCGTTTCAGATGGACGTCGCGTTCCCGGTGGGGGATAAGTCCTTCGACCTGCCGCCAGGCCGCTCCTCGCATTCTTACGAAGGCTCGCCTGCGGTGCCCGGCACCATTGTCGCGATCGGCGGTCACTGCCACGCCTACGCCGATCATCTCGAATTCATCGATGTGACGACCGGAGCCACCATCTATCGGGCGAAGCCGATCACCGACTCGGCCGGCGACATCTTGGGCGTGCCGGTCGAGCGCCTGTACCGTTGGAATCAGCTCGGTACGCACATCGTGCCCACCCATCGCTACCGTGTGACGGTCTACTACGACAATCCGACGGGCGCGCTCATCCCCGACGGGGGCATGGGTGTCGTCGGCGGTCTGTTTGTGCCCGATCGCGGCATCACCTGGCCGGCGACGACGCCTGGGGATTCCCTCTATCAGCGGGACCTGCGTCACGCGATGCGGATCGGCGGCGGGGGCCACGACATGGACATGAACATGAACATGCACATGACGACCGGCCAGCCGACGCCGCATCACCACGCCCCCTAGCCGGTGAGCCGGCCCGCAGTCCTGTTCGACTTCGGTGGAACGCTGGACGCCGACGGCGTGCACTGGGCCGCGCGCTTTCATGCCGCGTACCGCGCGGCGGGCGGGAGCATCCCATTCGCAGCCTTCGAGACCCTGTTCAAGGTTTCCGACCGCGCACTCGAGCTCCTGCCGCAGATCCGTACTCTGGGTTTTCGGGCCATGATCGACGCGCAGGCGCGGCTGGTATGCGACCTCCTGCCCGACGGGACGGCCGTCGATCCCGGACACCTGGCCGGCCGGTTTCACGCGGACGCGCTCGCCACGGTGGCCCGCAACCGTCCGCTGCTCGAGCGGCTCGGCCGGACCTATCAACTGGGGGTCGTCTCGAACTTCAGCGGCAATCTGGAGCGGTGCCTCGCCGAGCTCGAACTGTCGCCCTACTTCGCCGTCGTCGCCGATTCCGCCGTGGTGGGTGTTGCGAAGCCCGACCGGCGCATTTTCACGGAGACCCTGGCCCGTCTCGACGCGTCCGCGGCGCAGGCGTGGATGGTCGGTGACAACTTCGAGATGGACATCCGTCCCGCGGCGGCGCTCGGGATGCGCACCTGCTGGGTCGCGCCGGCGGATCGGCGGGCGCCCGCGGGCCTCGCGCCGTCGGGGCGTGTCGCCCAACTGCTCGAGCTCGAGGACCTGTTGCAGAGCGATCCATGCACGGTCTGATTCTCGCGGGCGGTGAGGGATCGCGGCTCTCCGCGGAAGGGATCGCGACGCCCAAGCCGCTGCTGGAGATTGGCGGGGAGCCGCTCGTTGCCCGGCTGCTCCACACCCTCGCGGAGCTCGGGTGCGAGACGCTCACGTGCATGGTCCGCGCGGACTTCGACGCCGTCTTCCAAGCGCTCGCGGCCCGGCATTTCGCCCGGCCGCTCCGGATCGAGCCGTGCGTCACGCCGTCGTCGTTGCACACTTTGGTTGCGGGTTTCGCGGCCATCGGGCCCGGACCCGTGTTCTGCACCATGGTGGACAGCGTGATGCCGGCGCGGGACTGGCGCGAGGTATACGCTGCCTCCGAGCGAGCCCTGGCCGGCGGCGCCGACGCCGTGCTCGCCGTGACCCCGTTCGTGGATGACGAGTCTCCTCTCTACGTGCGCCGAGACGACGCCGGACTCGTGCTCGACCTGAGCGACTATCCCATTGTCCCGCCATGTGTTACGGGCGGAGTCTACGCGTTTGGCGAGCCGGCTCGACGCCTCGCCCGTGAGGCGGTAGACCACGGCGTCGAGCGTACCCGCGGCTTTCTGAAGGACCTGGTGGCGCGCGGCCGCCGGGTGGCCACCGTGACCGTCTCGCGGATCATCGACGTAGACCATGTTGCTGATTTGCGTCTCGCGAACGCCTGGTTAGGTTCGCCGGGAGCACGCGGCTGAGCAGGCCGGGGAGCGAACGCATTGCCTGACCTCGTGGCCGTGTACCGCCGGCCATCGTATTCCCCGTTGCAGCACCGCAGCAACGACACGGCGATCCTCGCGGCCACGGCTGCGGAGTTGGAACGGCGCGGCTGGCGCGTGACGAATACGACCGAGGAGGACGTCGAGCAGGGCCGCCTTGCGGCGGGCGAGCTGTATCTGAACATGTGCCAGGGCTCGCTCGCATCGGCGCAGCTCATGCCGCTCGAAGACGACGGGGCGCTGGTCGTGAACAGCCCGACGAGCGTCTTGAACTGCCACCGGCACCGTCTGGTCAAGCGTTTGGGGGAGAGCAACCTGGCGTTTCCCCGGACTCTCATTCAGCCCAGCTCGGGGGCGCCGCCGTCACGAGCACAGCTCCGGGATCTCACGCCGGAGCACCAAAAGATCTGGATCAAGCGTGGCGATGTGCACGCCGAACGGCAGGAAGACGTCGTGGCGACGACCGCGGACGAGGTGCCGGGGTTGTTGCATGCCTTCGCGCAGCGCGGGATCCCGTGGGCGGCGCTCCAGCAGCACGTCGCCGGACCGGTGGTCAAGTTCTACGCGGTCACCGATGGGCGCTTCTTCCGTTGGTATGGGTCGGATGCCGGATTCGGCAAGGAGCGACCGGCCATCGACGAGGATCGGTTGAAGGCGTTGGCCTTCGACGCGGCCGCGCTCCTCGGGCTCGAAGTATTCGGCGGCGACGTCGCGTTCCCGCGAAGCGATCGGCCGGTGCTGATCGACATCAACGACTGGCCGAGCTTCGCGCCGTTTCGCGACGACGCGGCCCGGGCGATCGCGGAGTACATCCAAGACCGTATCGAGAACAGGAACCACTCGTGATCGAAGCGCAGCGCCTGATCCAGGTCCCAGGTCCCAAATCGAAGGCGGCGTACGACGCCGAAGCCCGCTATCTCGCGCCGGGAACGCAGAGCGTGGCGCTGTTCAGCCAGCTCTGCATCGATCGCGGCGCCGGCGCCCTACTGTACGACGTCGACGGCAACCGCTACGTGGACCTGCTCGCCGGCGTGGGCGTGGCGAGTCTGGGGTACGCGCACCCGAAGTACGTCGCGGCGGTGCAGCGGCAGGTGGCCCGGATCCACGTGGGCAGCTTCACCACGGAGCACCGCGCGGCGCTCGTCAAGCTGCTCGCTGAGCTTGCGCCGGGCGACCTGAACCGCACGCAGCTCTACTCGAGCGGCGCGGAAGCCGTCGAGGCGGCCGTGCGCCTCGCCAAGTCGCGCACCGGCCACACTGAGCTGGTCGGCTTCTGGGGCGGCTTTCACGGCAAGACGGGCGGCGTGCTCCCGCTGCTCGGCTCGAGCTTCAAGCACGGCCTCGGGCCCCTCATGCCGGGCGCGTACCTGTCGCCCTACGCCGCGTGCGCGCGCTGCGCCTTCGCGCAGACGTTCCCGGCGTGCGAGTGGCACTGCGTGGACTTCCTGCGCAAGAAGATCGACGTCGAGACGACGCGCAACGTGGCGGCGATCATCGTCGAGCCGATTCAAGGCACCGCGGGCAATATCGTGCCTCCGCCCGGATACCTGCGGCAGTTGCGCCGGCTCGCCGACGAGCTCGGCGCCCTGCTCATCTGCGACGAGATGATCACCGGCTTCGGCCGCACCGGACGCATGTTCGCGGTGGAGCATGACGGGATCGTGCCCGACATCCTCACCGTCGGGAAGGGATTCGGCGCTGGCTTTCCGATCAGCGGCGTGATCGCGCGGGAAGCCATCGCCTTCGCGAAGCCTTGGGCCAACCCGAGCGGCAGCTCGTCGAGCTACGGCGGCAACCCGCTCGCTGCGGCCGCGGCGCTCGCGTCGCTCCGGATCGTCCTCGAGGAGGGGCTGGTCGAGCACAGCCGGACGCTCGGCGCGCGCATGCTGGAGCGGATGCGGCGCTGGGAGCGGGAGATTCCTATCGTCCACGACGTGCGGGGCCGCGGTCTGATGCTCGGCATGGACCTGGTGCGGCCTGGCACCACCACACTGCTCGACAAACGGATCACCCGGGGAATTTTCGACGCCTGCCTCGAGCGCGGCGTGCTCGTGATGATCTACAACCCCGAAGTGCGCATCAACCCCCCGCTGGTGCTCACCGACGAGCAGGCCTTCGAGGCGCTCGATATCGT
>JBGPIJ010000086.1:0-10524 GCA_041484865.1 Gemmatimonadota bacterium | reverse complement strand
GGCGCTCGGCGTCGTGTCGACGCGGCTCGGGTTGTGGTGGGGCACCTGGATGTCGCGCGTGAAGCGGTGAACGGCTCGATGAGTCGCATCGTCGCCCTCGCAGCCGTGGTGCTCACGACGTCTGCACACGTGGGCAGCCCGGACACCTATTTCGAAGGCGCCGCCGGTCCCTACCCACTGCGGGTGATCGTGCGGACCCCCGGCGTCGTCCCGGGACTCGCGGAAATCACCGTACGGGTGCTCGCGCCGCTGCGGGTGACCGAGGTGCAGGTCCTGCCGGTGTTCTGGGACCCGCGCACGGCCGCCCCGCCCCCGCCCGACGTCGCCCGCCGCGTGCGCGGCGATTCTACGCTGTACAGCGCCGCCCTGTGGCTCATGCGCGGAGGGTCCTACGGAGTCCAGGTCACGGTGCGCGGTGACGCCGGCACCGGCAGGCTGCTCGTGCCCGTTCAAGCAGTCGCCACCCGCCGCCTCGAGCTGGGGCCGTCCCTCGCGGCCACCCTCATCGCCCTTGGCCTGCTACTCCTCGCGGGAGCCGTCACAGTCGTGGGCGCCGCCGCGCGTGAGAGCGTGGCGGAGCCTGGAACGGTCCCCGATCGACGCGCGATCCGCCGCGGCCGGATCGCGATGACGACGAGCGCGGCGATCTTCGCGCTGCTGCTCCTCGGAGCGCGGGCGTGGTGGCACGCCGTCGACGCCGCGTATCGAACGGGGCTCTACCGCCCCGTTCACATCAGCGCCGCCGAGGGCCGCGGCGGGGGTGGGCCGCTGCTTCGACTCGCGATCGACGACACGGCCTGGAGCAAGCCGGAGCACCAGTGGACGCCGCTCATTCCCGACCACGGTCACCTGATGCACCTGTTCCTGGTACAGGATTCGAGCCTCGACGCCTTCGCGCACCTCCATCCGCTGACCGTCGATTCGGCGACCTTCGAGACCCACCTGCCTCCGCTCCCTCGAGGCCGGTATCGCCTTTACGCAGACGTCGTGCATGAAAGCGGCTTCGCGGAAACCCTCACGGGTAGCGTCGACCTGACTGCCGTGGGGAAGCTGTGGCATCCTTCAGATCCGGATGACGGATGGCTCTCAGAATCAGGGAAGGGGGAAGAGGGAAGAGGGAATGGTAAGACGGTGTCGCTGCAGGACGGTTCGACTATGACCTGGGATGCGGGAGGCCCGCTCGTCGTCGACTGCGACGCGCCGCTCGCGTTCGAGATCCGCACGGCGGACGGTAGACCGGCGGTGCTCGAGCCCTACATGGGAATGGCCGCCCACCTCATGCTCACGCGCGAGGACGGCGCCGTGTTCGTGCACCTGCACCCGTCGGGGACCGCGTCGATCGCGTCTCAAGAAGTGTTCTTGCGCCGCGCCCTCGGCACCCCACACCCCACTGCCCATGCCCCGATGCTCTCGCAACCGGGGACGGTCTCCTTCCCCTACGGCTTTCCCAAACCCGGTCGTTACCGGCTCTGGGTGCAGGTGAAACGGAATGGACGGATCCTGACCGGACGTTTTAGCGCTGACGTGGGTCCAACCCAGATCTAACGCACGACGAGTGGGACCGGGTGTCGGACGGTTCCGTCCGGCGCCTTGGCCGCCGCATCGAGCGAATCCGCGTCCCACACGACGATCGTCACGACGTCCGAGGCCCGCGCGAAGGTCGTGAGATCGAGCGGTGAGAGGCCTCGCTCCTTCACCGCGCGGCCGACCGAATCGGCGCGGTACGGATGAGTGTGCCATGCTCCGACGAGCCGGGGGAGGCGATCGCAGCTACCCGACACCGCGAACTGGAGTTGCCGCAGGTCGACCGCCGGCGCCAGCCGCTCGACCCATAGCGTATCGCGATCCACGTCACCCGTGAGACAGCCGAGGTACTCGCGCTGCGTTGGGTGTCCGGTCCCGATCAGCTGCGTGAGCGTATTGACGTCCGCCAGCTCATCCCAGTGGCGATTGTTCTCCCTCCAGATGGCCGACATGGAGTCCCGAAGGGCGATGGGAAGCACGACGGCGTCGAAGTGGGGAGGCGGCACGGCGACGACGCTCGCACACAGCAGGAGAAGGGCCGCGTGTTTCACCGCTGTCGCGCGTACGTGCCCATGAGCTGGGCCGTCGCGAGCACGTGGCCGTCCATGGCCCGCTCGACATCCTGCTTCGATGCCCCCGCGGGGAGACCGAGCCTGGCCCCGAGCGCGTACAGCTTGAAGTAGTAGCGGTGCGCCGGGCCAGGCGGAGGGCACGGACCGCCGTATCCCACTCGCTTGAAGTCGCTCTTCCCCTGCACGGCACCCCCGAGCTCTTTGAGCCTCTCGGTCTTCGCCACGTTCTCAGGCAACGCACTGAGCGTCGCCGGCAGGTCGTACAACACCCAATGCACCCAGGTGCGAGCAGGAGCGTCGGGATCGTCGACGATGAGCGCGAACGCCGCGGTCCCCTGCGGCGTGCCGCTCCAGGTGAGCGGTGGTGAGGCATCGGCTCCATCGCAGCTGTGCTTCCGAGGGATCGCTCCGCCCTCCGTGAACGCCGTGCTCGTGATCGACAGTCCCATCGGTTCCTCCCGGGCGGCGCCCGATGCAAGAGTCACGATCGCTACCGCGACGTAGCGACAAGAAACCCCACGCATATAGTACCTATCACCTCACGCATGCCGGTGCGCCAGCCAGCCTGTGGTAGTACTGTTCTAACCCATGAACGAGCCGTCGCGCGGGAACTACAAGATCGGCCTGGTGCAGATGTCGATGGCGGCCGACCCCGCAGAGAATCTCCGCAAGGCGGAGGCGAAGGTTGCCGAAGCGGCCCGCGCGGGTGCCGCGCTCGTCTGCCTGCCGGAGCTGTTCCGATCGCGCTACTTCGCGCAGCGGGAGGACGCGGCGCTGTTCGATCTCGCGGAGCCGATCCCCGGACCAAGCACGGAAGCCCTCGGCCGAGCGGCGAAGCAAGCCGGGGTGGTCGTCATCGCCCCGCTATTCGAGCGGCGCGCGTCCGGCCTGTACCACAACACGGCGGTCGTGATCGACGCCGACGGCCGGATCGTCGGCCTGTATCGCAAGATGCACATTCCCGACGACCCGGCCTACTACGAAAAGTTCTACTTCACGCCCGGTGACCTGGGCTTCCGCGCGTTCGACACGCAAGTCGGCCGGATCGGCGCCCTGGTATGCTGGGACCAGTGGTATCCGGAGGCCGCGCGCCTCACCGCGCTGCAAGGGGCCCACGTCCTGCTCTATCCCACGGCCATCGGGTGGCATCCGCGCGAGAAGGCAACGTACGGGGCCGAACAGATCGAGGCATGGCGGACCGTGCAGCGCAGTCACGCGATCGCGAACGGGGTGTACGTCGCCGCCGTCAATCGCGTGGGCCTCGAGCGGCCGGACGCCGGCTCGGACGGCATCGAGTTCTGGGGCAGCTCCTTTCTCGCGGACCCGTTCGGCACCGTGGTGGTCCAGGCGCCCGTCGATCGAGAGGCGGTCGTGATCGGCGAGGTGAGCCTTCCACGAATCGAGGAGGTCCGCCGCGGTTGGCCGTTCCTCCGGGACCGCCGTATCGACGCCTACTCGGGGCTCATCAGTCGGTTCCTGGACGAGCCGCACTGACGTCCGATGTCTGATGCCTCACCCGCGGCACTCGGGTTTCGCATCCCGGCCGAGTGGGAGCCGCACGACGCGACGTGGATCGGGTGGCCGCACAACGCCAGCGATTGGCCCGGCAAGCTTGGCGCGATCCAGTGGGTCTACGCAGAGATCGTCCGGACGCTCGCGCCGGGCGAGGTCGTTCGCATCCTCGTCAACTCCGGGGCCCACGAAGCACGGGCCCGACGCGTGCTGGATCGCACCGGGATCGACCCCGCTCGCACCGAGTTCTTCCGGTTTCCCACGAACCGCGGCTGGACGCGCGATTTCGGACCCTGCTTCGTGCGTCGCGAGCGCCCTTCCACGCTCGCCGTGGTTCGCTTCCGCTTCAACGGCTGGGCCAAGTACCCCGATTGGGCGAAGGACGATCGCATCGCCGAACGGGTCGCGCGGCGGCTCAAGCTGCGCCTGTTCCAAGCGCGGGTCGGCCCGCGACCCCTCGTGCTCGAGGGCGGCAGCATCGATGTGAACGGAGGCGGCGCCCTGCTCGCGACCGAGGAGTGCCTGCTCGATCCCACGGTCCAGGTGCGGAATCCCGGGCTCGATCGCCCGGCGCTCGAGGAAGCGCTGCGAACCTTTCTGGGAGCCTCGCAGGTGCTCTGGCTCGGCAAGGGCATAGCCGGAGACGACACGCACGGGCACGTGGACGACGTCTGTCGCTTCGTCGGTCCTCGGACGGTCGTGCTGTGCCGCGAGCGCAATGCCCGCGATGCCAACTACCGGGTCCTCGAGGAGAACCGCGAGCGCCTCGAGGGCATGCGGCTCGCGGACGGCTCCAAGATCGAGGTGGTCCCGCTCCCGATGCCCGCTCCGGTCGTCTTCGACGGACGACGGCTTCCGGCGAGCTATGCGAACTTCTACGTGGCGAACGCCGGGGTTCTCGTCCCCACGTTCAACGACCCCAGCGATCGCGTGGCGCTCGGGGTGCTCGGCGAGCTATTCCGCGATCGGCCGGTGGTGGGGATTCACGCCGTGGATCTCGTGTGGGGGCTCGGCACGATCCATTGTTTGACCCAGCAGCAGCCTCAGGGCATCGGCCCGGCCACGGTGCGGCCGCCCCGCACCGCCGCATAGGTCCAGATCGCTCCGCTCGCGAGCACCGCGACCGGAATGATCAGCACCGCGCGCGCGAGCGAGCTGGCATCCGACAGGATCCCGAGCAGGGTGGGTGAGGGGACGTCTCCGAGGATGTGAATCGAGAGGATGCTGAGCGCGACGGCAGTGGCCCGGATCTCCGGGGCCACGACGTTCACGATCGCCGAGTTGATCGGGCCCGTCGAAGTGAACAGTAGGATCTCCGCGAGCACGATCGCGGACCAGTAGACTCGCGGACTCGGGGACGTGAGCCCGACGAACGCGATCGGGGCCGCGGCCAGGGTCGCGATGCCTGAGATCCAGAGATAGGCCTGGCGGGTGTGCCGCAGCAACCAGTCTCCGATCCAGCCTCCCGCGGCGGTCCCGAGCAGGCCCGTCGCGGCGAGACAAATACCCGACCATAACGTCGCGGCTCCTTCGGGCATCTCCCGCACCCGGATCAGGAACTTGGGCAGGAAGGCGGCCATGCCGCCGAGCGCGAACGTATAGGCGGCGTAGCCGAGCACCGTGAGCACGTACGGTCGATTGGTGAGCAGCGCGGCATAGGCGGCGCGCGTTCGGCCGCGCACGGCACCGAGTGCGGCGTCGAGCGGCGCCGGCTCGTCCTGCACGCCGCGCGGAGGATCGTAGAGCCGCAGCACCAGCGCGGCGAGCAGGATGCCCGGCAGACCCGCGATGAAGAACGCGGCGCGCCATCCAAAATGGACGTCCGCCTGGCCACCCACCACGTATCCGAGGGCCGACCCGATGGGAATCGCCGCAAAGAAGGTCGCGAACACGCGACCACGCTGCGACCGCGGGTAGTAGTCGGCGAGGAGGCTCGGGGCGATCGTGCCGTAGGCCGCCTCCCCAACCCCGACGAGCGCCCGCGCGATGAGCAGGCTCGCAAAGCTCCAGGCGAGTCCGCCGAGCGCCGTCGCCACACTCCAGAGGAAGACCCCGAGGGCGATCAGCCGCGTGCGCGGCCCCCTATCACCGAGAGTCCCGAACACCGGCGCCGCGAGCATGTACACCCCGATGAAGCCGCTCGCGAGCAACCCGAAGCGCGTATCCGTCACGTGCAACGGCGAGCGCGCGAGGCTCTCCCCAAGCGCCGCCAGCACGTAGCGGTCCAGATAGTTGAAGAGGTTGATGAACGACAATACGACGAGCGCCCGGCGCGCCATCCGCGCCGGGGCGGCGGCGGCGGGTGCGACTAGAGGCTGCGCTTCAGCCACCCGGTGAGCAACCCGAAGATGTTTTCGCTCGTGTTCCCGCCTGAGATCGAATGCGTCTTGTTGGGATAGATCCGCATGTCGAACTGCTTGTTCGCCTGCTCCAGCCGCTGTACCAGGCGCACGGAGTTCTGAAAATGGACGTTGTCGTCCCCGGTGCCGTGCACGAGGAGGAAATTGCCTCTCAGGCTGTCGGCGTAGGTGAGCGGCGCGCTCTCGTCGTAGCCCTCAGGATTCTCGGCGGGCGTGCGCATGTAGCGCTCGGTGTAAATCGTATCGTAGAAGCGCCAGTCAGCGACGGGCGCCACGGCCATCGCGGCTTTGAAAACGCCGCCACCCACGAACATCGTGCGCGACGCGGTATAGCCACCGTAGCTCCATCCCCAGATGCCGATCCGCGAGGCATCGACGTACGGCAGGGAGCCGAAGTACCGGGCCGCCGCGATTTGATCCTGCGATTCGTAGTGGCCCAGTCGCAGATAGGTCATCTTCTTGAAGCGCGCCCCCCGTCCGCCCGTGCCGCGGTTGTCCACGGTCGCGACGAGATAGCCGTCCTGGGCGAGCATCTGATACCACAGGTACGCGTTCCCTCCCCACGCGTCGACGACGGTCTGCGACCCCGGTCCCCCGTAGACGTACAGCAGGAGGGGATAGTGCTTGGCCGGATCGAAGTCGCGCGGCTTGATGATCAGCGCGTTCAGGTCGACCCCATCGGAGATCCGGATCTTCAAGAACGTCGGCGGCGTGAGCCCGAGCGACGCGACCTTTTGCGCGAGCGCGCTGTTGCCCGCGATCGTGCGCACCAGCGTGCCGTCGGCCTGCCGCACCTGCTCGACCGTGGGTACGCCGGCGCGCGAGTAATAGTCGACGTAGTACCGGTGCGAGGCGTCGAACTCGGGGTTGTGCGCGCCCGGCTCGCGCGACACGCGGGCCATCGACTTGCCGTCGAGTCCGACCCGGAGCAACGGCCGCGCCGTGGGTCCGTCGATCGTGCTGGTGACGAACACGGCGCGGGCCTTTTCGTCGACGCCGTGCACGCTCAGCACATCCCAGTCGCCCGAGGTCACGCGCCGCACGAGGGCGCCGTCGCGCATGTACAGGTACAGGTGGGCGTAGCCGTCGCGCTCGCTCTCGAACAGGAACTGCTTGCCGCCATCGAACCAGACGGGCTCGTGCGCATCCACCCACGCCGAGTCGCTGTCGTTCATGATCACGCGCGACGCGCCGTTCCGCACGTCGGCGAGCAGCAGCTCGAGCCGATTCTGGTGGCGGTTGAGTCGGGTGAGCCAGATCTCCGTCGGCGACGTGGCGAAGTCCATCGCCGGCACGTAGACGTCGTGGTCGGATCCCAGATCCACCCACGTGGTGTGGCCCGTGGCGACTTCCACCACTCCGATCCGCAGGTCGGAATTGGGCGTGCCGGCCTTGGGATAGTGGATCGGGAGCGGTGCGGGGTAAAGCGCGTCGTAGTTGATCAGATAGAACGGGTGCACGGGCGACTGATCGAACCGCCAGAACGCAATGCGCTGGCCGTCCGGACTCCAGCGGAACGCGTCGCGCAGGTCGAGCTCCTCCTCGTACACCCAGTCTGTGGTGCCGTTGATGATGGTTTCATCGCCATCCGTCGTCAGCGCCGTCTCCGTCCCGCTCGCCAGGTCGGCCAGGAAGATGTTGTTGTCGCGGACGAAGGCGACGCGCTGTCCATCGGGGGAGAACTTCGCGAACAGCTGGTAGCCCGGCTTCCTGCTCACCGGGATGAGCCGCCGGGCGGCGAAGTCCCAGACGTAGTACGTGCCCTTCGTGTTCTGACGCCACACCCGCGCGGTGTTGGTGAAGATGAGCAGCCGGGCACCGTCCTTCGAGAACTGGTAGCTCTCGATCTCGATGGGCTGCCCTCCGCCTGTCGGCACTAGATCGGCGCCGCGGACGAGCAGTGTCCGCGCGCCCGACGCCGCGTCGACGCGGTAGAGATCACTCCGGTCCTGGGCATCGGACTCGAGCATGGTGTAGGCGGCCCCGTCCGAGTCCCATTGGGTTTCGACGAGATCGCCCGCAAAGTCGCGCGACCCGAAGATCGAGTGCACCGTGAGAACCGGCGCCTGCGCCGCGAGCGGGCGGGCGATGAGAAGCAGCAGCGCAAGGGCTTGTACGGAGCGTCGCATCGCGAATAGTCGATTCGTGTCAGGGAGGTCCAAAGGTAGCCGCCGCCAGGAAAGCCGCGAAGGGCGGCCCCCTTGACGCCGGAGCGCGCGCGCTAGCATATTTATGCCAGAGCTTGTATATTCATACGGTCTGACGGATAATTCGACCAACAGGATTCGATCGCGTGCACACACGGCAGCCGAACGTCGACGTCATTACGAAGCCGGGTAGTCCCTCCAGCGGGAGCGACCGGGCGGTCTAAGCACGCAGGCAGCACTCAGCAACCCCGGCCCGCTTCCAGACAGAGCGGGCCTTTCTTTTTGAGCTTGGGACGAGGGGAGGTCGGAGTGGCCGAGGGCATGGAGCGATCCCACCGGGCCAGTCTGGCGGGCCGCGGGAGCAGTCCCTGGCGGGAGCAGGACGCCTGCGGTGTGGGGTTCGTCGCGCGGGCGTCGGGGGAGCCGTCCCACGAGGTCCTCGCGCTCGCTGTGCAGGCGTTGGCCCGCGTGGCGCACCGGGGCGCCGCCTCCACCGACAACTCGGGTGACGGCGCCGGGCTACTGACGCAGATCCCGCACCGTTTCTTCCTCGAGGAGGCGGCCAAGCTCGGGATCGATCTCAAGCCGGGACAGCCATTCGCGATCGGGGCGTTCTTCTTGCCGCGCGAGCACGGCGCGCTCAACCGCGCCGTTACGATCATCGAGCAGGTCCTGCACGAAGAGGGACTCCCCGTCCTCGGCTGGCGCGACGTCCCGGTTGACGCGGCCGTGCTGGGCGCCACGGCGCATACCACCTGCCCCACCCTGCGCCAGGCGTTCATCGCCGCGCCGGCCAACGGTGGCTGGGCGGACGAGGCCGCGTGGGACCGGGCGCTGTATCTCGCGCGCCGCACCATGGAGCGCCGCATCGAGGAGGGGGGAGGCGAGCTCACCCCGTTCTTCGTGTGCTCGCTGTCCTGCCACACCATCGTCTACAAGGCGCTGCTCACGGGCCCGCAGCTCCCGAAGTTCTTTCTCGATCTCCAGTCGCCGCATTATCACACGGCGATCGCGCTGTTTCACCAGCGCTACTCGACGAACACGCTGCCGAGCTGGCCGCTGGCGCAGCCGTTCCGCCTGCTCGCCCACAACGGCGAGATCAACACGCTCTGGGGCAACCGCAACGCGATGAAGGCCCGCGAGCCCGCACTCTCGTCGCCGGTCTGGGGCGACGCCGTCGGGCGCTTGGCCCCCGTCGTGTGGTCCGAAGGCAGCGACTCCACGAGCCTCGACAACGCCCTCGAGCTGCTGGTGCGCTCCGGGCGCGATCCCGTGCACGCGATCATGATGCTCGTCCCCGAAGCGCACGAGGGCGGCACCGAGATGGAGCCCTCGCTGCGCGGCTTCTACGAGTTCCACGAGTGCCTGCTCGAGCCCTGGGACGGCCCCGCGGCGCTGGCATTCACCGACGGCGTGATCGCCGGATCGGCGCTCGACCGGAACGGGCTTCGCCCCTGCCGCTATAAAATCACGCGCGACGGACTCGTGATCGCGGGTTCGGAAGTGGGACTGGTGGACGTGGAGCTGCGCGACGTCGTCGAAAGCGGCAGCCTCGGCCCGGGCGAGCTGCTCGTGGTGGACACCGGCCGCAAGACGATCCTGCACAACGCGGAAGCCAAACGCGAAGTAGCCCAGCGCCGTCCGTATGCGAGCTGGGCCGCGCGCGGCATCCGGCTGCTCCGGCCCACCGGACAAGCGCCGGAGTCCGGTCTCGACCGCGCCGCGCTCACGAGCCGGCAGCGAGCCTTCGGCTACAGCTTCGAGGATCTGCGGTTCGTGCTCGACCCGATGGGGAGCGCGGGCCTGGATGCCGTGTGGAGCATGGGTGACGACACGCCTATCCCTGTGTTGTCGCGCATCCCGCCCACGCTGTACGCCTATTTCCGCCAGCGGTTCGCCCAGGTGACGAACCCGCCGATCGACGCATTGCGCGAAGATCTCGTGATGTCGCTCCGGATGCATCTCGGCCGGCGGGGCTCGCTGCTCCTCGACCGCGCCGCCGGGCTGCGGCTCGTGCGAACCGATCATCCGCTGCTGCTCGAGGAGGAGATGGCGGCGTTGCAGACCGTGGCGGGCGCGCCCGTGATGACGTTGCCCACCGTGTGGGACGCGACGACCGGGCCCGACGCGCTGCGCAACGCGCTCGATCAGCTCTCTCAGGCGGCCGCGCGGGCGGTGCGCCAGGGCGTCCGCATCCTCATCCTGAGCGACCGGGCGGCCGATCATGACCACCTGGCGATCCCGATGCTGCTCGCGGTCGGCGCCGTCCACCAGCACCTGCTCCTCGAAGGGTTACGCACCCGCGTCGGCCTCGTGGCCGAGGCGGGCGACGCCTGGGACGTCCATCATTGCGCGGCGCTCATCGGCTATGGCGCCGAGGCGGTGCATCCCTGGCTCGCGCTCGAATCG
>JBGPIJ010000085.1:0-10530 GCA_041484865.1 Gemmatimonadota bacterium | reverse complement strand
TCTTGAACTCCAGGCGGATGTTTTCGACCGCTTGCTCTGTCAGCAGTTCTTGCAGATCTGCGGTCGTGAGAGATGTGAGAGACTTTGCGAAGATGGACATGCAGGAGGTCTTGGCCGTTCAGAGGATCGTGTTACGATAGTGAACGGTGCGCAGACATTCCAGCCCGCGCCACCCTGATCCGCCTGAATCCGGAGGTGCTCTTGGTCGAGCCTCGTCCGCACTCGTTCGGCCACTTTCAGTCCGTAGTCCGCGGCTGCCACGTAGACGAGGGTCTCGCCGGCGGCCAACCCTTCCAGGACGTGCGGCTTGTGCGCGATGCCATCGATGGCGATCGCGGACGCCGACTTTCGCCGGGCGCCCCCCTTGAACTGATACATGTCGTTCTCAGCGGGAATCAGGCGGGCCACCCGGTGCGGCGCACGTCGACACCGAGCGTCAACGCCACCGTCCGGGTCCGTCACGTTGGCGGTGAGATCGAGATGGAGGCGATCGATTCCGGGCGCGCGCCGCGGCTTCCGATAGCAGTTGCGCGCCGAGCGAGGCGAAACGTGCGCCGTCGAGAGTCTGGAGACGCAGAACGAGCAACTCCGGATTCATCCACTCCACAGCGTCTACCCTCCCCGTCCGAACGTCTGGAGTCGAGGTGGCGAGAACGAGCTACGGTGAAATCTAGCGGGCGCCAGATTGCATTGAACTCAAAGCACTACACGCTCAGAACCTCGTAACCCCAACCACGCGCATGCTCAGCGCCGCCACCCTCAAGCGCGCCGACCAGCCCTGTTCTCCATGCCCGTCAGCTTGCACAAGCTCTCCGTCTCCCGTCGAACGCGCTCCGCGGAGCAGGTCGGACCACCCCGTCACCACCTGCCGAGTCCAGTCACACCGCAGGCTAACTCTATTGTCCGGGAGCACGCTCACATCTGCGCACCGCGTCCCTGTACAGGTTCGTGGCAAGGTTCGCGCAGCTTTCAGTCTCGGTCTGGCGGTCCTCGACAGGCGGTCGTCCGGTCGGGGACGGTCAGGCGATCAGCCCGCAACTGGTCGACCGCTTCTGGCGCTTGGCCGGTGCCGACCGTCTCGAGCGGTGGGACCGGCCACCTGGCACCCCAGGGCTCGGTGATGAGGGCCCCCGGGGTTGTGCAATTGGACGACGTCGGCAAGTTGGCGGCCGCAAATCCCAAGCGGACGATTTCCCGTGGGGCCGCACCAACCTGCACCGCTACTCTTGCGGGACGACCCGGAGGGCGCGGTCCACAAGCGGCTCGACAGACTGGAGGGCCCCCCTGCACTCGGTGCGAGCTAGCTCTAGATCCGTCACGATACTGGCCGCCGTCGGCCGAGGAGCCATAACCCGCAGCCGGTGCCGGAGCGACCGAAGCTGCAGATACAGGGAGGCGGCCTGGCCGGTCTGCGGGTCGTGCCGGGCGTACAGATCATCGGAGGTGCGTAGGGCCTCGTCAGCGGCCTCCTCGACGGCGACTAGAACGGCCCGAAACGGCATCTCGGAGTAGGCTCCCTTGGGGGCCCACCATTCTAACGCCCGCAGTGTTGCCCCGCGAGCGTGACGTGGATCTGCGACGGAGCCGGCATTGTTCTCAGCACCCGCGTGACGTTGACCGCTGATAGCCGGCTCGTTGCGCCTCTCGTTCCGTGCGGAAGGAGATGAGGTTTGCAAGTGACAGGCGGTTCCCGGTGTTGCATCCGCGCCGGTAGTAAGTGCGCCCCCGCGATGAGGCGACCCACTCCATCCCCTTCCCATGGGCGACGACCGGTGAGTCGCGGAGGAACGCTAAGAGTGCGTACCGCACGGCACACCTCCAAGGTGAAGCCGTGCGGGAAGTATGCGTGTTGGTGCGTTGGCGGGGAGTGCCGGCTGGTAGGGCTCGGTTGAGAGGGGGGGAGGGGGTCGCCACGTTGGATCGTCTCCGGAAGATTCGCTCCACCAGCCCCAAGAGAAATCGGTGCGACGTGGGCGATTGCCCACCTGCAAGTACGAGAGTCGGCTAGCGCTCCTCCTGCGCATCGAGCATGGCGCGGATCTGGGTCAGCAGGTCGCTCACCGTCCAGGGCTTCGTGACAAACGCGACGTCGGCGTCGCCGGCGACCGACTTGCGGTAGTTCGGCGCGGGGTAGCCGCTCGTGAACAGGACCTTCGTCGTGCGAGACAGCCCTCTGACGGCGTCCGAGTTACCATCCACCTGACAGCGGCCTCCGCCCGGCAGCCGAGCGGGCCGGTCCCCGGGGAACAGACTCAAGCTCGCGTCTCCTTCGGGTGGCAGCTAGGGCGATTTTGCGGCACGAGGGGGCGGGTTTGCGACAAGGAGCGCGTCACACCAGCACGCTCCCGCTGGCACCACCGTGGCACCACCCTAACGGCGACCTCTTCGGACTGATACGTTCGCAGTCATGCGTCCGGCGGAAGTGTAGCTGGAGGGAAAGCTCATACGGGCTGATCGTGTTCGCCGGCTGGGCGAACAACCCCGGCTAGGAGCAGGAATGGCGCACATCACCCTGGAGCAGATCCGCGCGGTCCTCGCCGAATGCGTGAAGCCGCAAAGCGACGACGAGTACCGAGTTCGCGTCGAGGAGCTCATCCGCCTGGTAGATGTCTACCATCGCCAGGTGAATGCCCTGGCATAGACTCGCCGTTCGGCACCCGAGCCAACGACTCCGCACGACCCATAACGCGCACCCTCGCGACCAACTGGCTCAAGCAGGCAGAGCACCGTGCCGAGCTCTCCCATGTGCCGGGCGGTGGGTGGCACATGTTCCGGCGCGCCTGGGCGACGGCGCGGAAACATCTCTCGCTGAAAGACGTGGCGTACGCCGGCGGGTGGAGTGAGACGTCGACGCTCGCGAACATCTACCAGAAGCCGGACGTCAAGACGCTCGCGCAGGTCGTCGAAGGCGCCCGCGAGAAGATTTGGGCGGTGAAATGAGCCGCGAACCTGTGCAGGAACCTGGTCACGCGGCGCCCACCGCGCGGAACTTCAGTGCCCCCAAGGGGAATCGAACCCCTGTTCCCACCTTGAAAGAGTGGTGTCCTAACCGTTAGACGATGGGGGCGGAGAGCATAGCGGTAACGGGATTCGAACCCGTGTTTGAGCCTTGAGAGGGCTCCGTCCTAGTCCCCTAGACGATACCGCCACACCACGATCGACAGACCGGCGGAAAAATATCGCCCGCAGGCGCCGGGCCACGCAACCGGTTGACCTGGACGCCGGGCTCTATACCGTTATCCCCGACCATTCGATGAGGACGTGGTGAAGAAGGTCGTGTCGCTGTTCCTCCCCGAGGGTGCGCTGCTCCTTGCCACCGTGATCCTGCTGTCGATCCCGGCGTTCAAGGATACCCTGCCCGACTTCGCCCGGTTCTATCCGTCCACCGTCTTCGCGGTGGGCGCCCTGCTTGCGTGGCGCTTTCAGCGCAGCCGGCTGCTCTTCGCCCTGCTCGCGCTGGCGCTCGCGAGCTGGAGCATGCGGCTCGCCGGCGCTGCGGGTCCGAACGCCGTCGCCGCCCGCTTCACCTTCCAGGCGGCCGCGCTGTTGTTGCCCTTGAACCTCGCAGGGATAGCGCTCATCGCCGATCGTGGCCTCCTGACCCCGATCGGCCTCATGCGGCTCGGCGCACTCGCGCTCCAGGTCCTGCTGGTCGCCGTGTTCAGCCGCACGGCCGCGCCCGCCGCCGCCGAGTTGCTCGGCAAGGCGCTGCTCCCCGCGAAGCTGTTCGCCTGGACGCCGCTGGGACAGCCGGCCCTGCTCGCCTTCATCCTCGGATTCGCGCTGACGGTCGTCCTCGCGCCCAGTCCCACCCGGCGCGGCTTCGCCTGGGCGATTGCGGCCGCGTGTTGCGCCTTCCACGCGCACCGGCCGGGACCGGGCGCCGCCGTGTACCTCGGCACCGCGGGCCTGATCCTCGTCGCCGGGGTGATCGAAACCTCCTATCTCCTCGCCTATCAGGACGGACTGACGGCGCTGCCGGCGCGGCGCGCCCTGGGCGAGGCCCTGCAGCGCCTCTCGGGACTCTACGCGGTCGCGATGGTCGACGTGGATCACTTCAAGCAGTTCAACGACCGCTACGGCCACGACGTCGGCGACCAGGTGCTGCGCATGGTCGCGAGCAAGCTCGGCGCCGTCGGAGGCGGCGGCCGCGCCTACCGCTACGGCGGCGAGGAATTCGCGATCGTCTTCCCTGGGAAGACCGTGGAGGAAACCGTGCCGCACCTCGAGGTGGTGCGGAAGAAAGTCGCGGAGGCCACCTTCACCATTCGCCGGCGCCTCCGTCCGCGCAAGAAACCCGAGGCGCCGACTCGCACGCGCCGGCAGCGCCAGCAGGTGACCATTACGATCAGCCTCGGCGTCGCCGCCACGAACAGCCGCCACACCACCCCCGAGCAGGTGATACGCGCCGCCGATCAGGCGCTGTACGTCGCCAAGGAAGAAGGGCGGAACCGACTCCGGACCGCCAACACAAAGGCGGCGGTGCGCTGAGCACACCGCCGCCGTGCGTGGCTACAAACCCTTCTCTCAGTTCGACGCTTCGATGTGCTTCACGAACGCATACGTGATTCCCGCCCAGGCGAGCAGTGCGCCCGCGACCGCCAACGCCGTCTTCCCGGTGGCGTACCGCTGGGCCTCGACCGTCGAGACCTCGGTGAGCGGCATCTCCGTGAACTCGCCCATCGCGCCGCTCGGCCGCTGGATGAAACCCGTCAACGTATCGCCCTGCAGACGCGCGCCGGTCATCAGCACGCGCGTGCCATCAGTGCGCGTCACTCGCACCAGCTTCGGTTGCACCGCCTCGATGTAGTTCGCGGGCCGCGACAGCGGCCGCATCGTGGTGCACCCCGCGAGCGCCAGAGCAAGCAGCGCGGCTTTCGTCAATGCGATGTGGACGACTCGATGATCGAGACGTAGGTGTAGGTAATGGCCGCCCAGGCCCCGATGCCGGCCACGATCGCCAGCGCCGTCTTGCCGTGCGCGTACTGCTGTGCCTCGACCTGCTTGACGTCACCCAACGGCAGCTCCGTGAACTCGCCCATCGCGCCGCCCGGATGCACCACGAAGCCCATCAGCGTATCGCCCTGCAGGTGCGCCCCGGTCATATTGAACCGCGTGCCGTCGCTGCGGGTCACCCGCACCAACTTCGGCTGAACCGACTCGATGTAGTTCGCGGGCGTCTTCACGGTACTCATCGAAGTGCATCCGCCGAGGGCGAGAACGAGCAGCGCCGCACCGGCGCGCGTTGCGGCGCTCCAGCTTCGCTGTGAATCGACGCGTCCGGTGAACATAGCGTAACGTCTCCTTGTAATGGCGGTTCCAGAGTTCAGCGACGGCTCCGAGAGCCACCGCGGCTTGCGCTCATTGACGCGTCTGCCGGCCGGTGCGCACACACGCGTGCCCTGCCGCTGGCTACATCCGTTCGACGACTTGTGTACATGGACGGCTCGGCACCGCGGGACGGCGCCTTCAAGGCGGGTAAATATCCACGCCAAAGCATGGTCATGCAAGACCGGGGTGCAGCCCTCCGGCCTGAGCATGGACCCACTCAGTCACATGGGATGCCAGCACCGTACAGTCCACCGATGCAGAACTGCGACGTGCCCTGTTTCGCCGCTTGCCGGTACAGGAGGAACCAGGCCGCCCCGAAGCCCACCACCCCGGCGCCGATGGCGATCCCCGTCCGGGTCGGGTCCCGCTGCTCGGCCTCGAGCTTTGAAATCTCCCCGAGCGGCAGCTCTTGAAACTGGTGGATGCCGTTCGGTTGCTGCACGAAGCCCATCAGGGTATCGGCGTCGAGGTGCGCCCCGATCATTATGAAGCGCTGGCCATCCTGGCGGGTAACGCGGACCACCTTGGGGTGCGAAGACTCCAGGTAGTTCGTCGGGGTCTTCACGCGAACCATCCCCACGCAGCCGCTGATCATCACCAGGAAGAGCGTGGCGCCGGCGCGACAGGCCGCACCCCACCCTGGACGCGGGTAGCCGTGTGGTGTGAGCATATTGATCCTCCCTCGGGTCGATCGTGTCGGAGATCCCCGACGGCTCGGGCTATTCTCTACAAGATTCACGCCACATCTGGGCTGCGCAAGGAGGACCTGTTACCGGCTTGCCGGTCGCGGGCTACCGGCAACTGGCAACTGGCAACCGGCAACTGGCTATGAGGGCGTCCGCCTCGCCGCGTTCAGCGCATTCTGGTAGTCGATGCGCGATTCGGGCGTCAGCCGGTACTGTCCGAGCCCGCTCATATCCTCGAAGTGCAGCGTGACATGCGGGTGGTCGTACTCCCAGCGTAGGCCCCCGCCCACCCTCCCCGGTGTTTCGGTGGTCCGGTCGGGCTCGCCCAGGGTGATGTAGACCTCGCCCCGGTCGGTGAGCCAACCCGGATCGACGAACTCCTGAAAGCGCCGGTTCGCCACCTCGACCCGGTGGAAATACTCGTCCAGCGCTTCGTTCTGGGGCGTCTTGGGGTCCGGGTCGCTCGCGCGATTGAACTCGCGCCACGCCGTCGTCCGCTCAGCGCGCGACGCGGCGCGCAGCTTCGTGACGAGATCCTGGCGGTCGAAGAACTTCAGCAGATTGAGCATCTGATCGAACGTGGCGACGGCCCAGCGATCGGAGAAGCTGATCAGCAAAGGCGCGCGCGCGATCGGGTGCGGCGCAGGCCCGGCACCGATGGCCTCGACCTGCAGCTCGCCGCGCCCGAGCGGCAACGCCACCGGCGCGATCACGAAGCGAGCCGTCGTGAGAGCCCCGTCCGCGGTCCGGTTGACCGCCACGGTGTCGTGCCACAGCTCCACGCTGTCGCGATCGATGAACCGGGCCGCGAGCCGCGTCCCCGGCGCGAGTCGATACCCCTCGACGTAGACCCGCAGCGAATCGGGCCCGTTGAGGAGCGTGCCGCGCGGGTTCACGATCAGCTCGGGCAGCGCGGAGAGCCGCGTGCGCCCGTTGCCCTGATAAACCGGAATCGGGCCCCCGACTCCCGCACCTTCGAACCGCGGAATGGTATCCAGGATCTCTTGCCCGCCGTGCGAGGGGCTGTGCTGGTCCCGCACCGAGACGCTCACCGTGTAAATCCCGGGCCGCACGCGGACGTAGAGCTGGAAGATGACGCTTTCGTCGGCCCGCTGAGTTTCCGCGACGGTGTGCACGCGCACCGTTTCTTCCCGGCCCACCTCACGCCCCGTACCGCTGTCATTGCGAAATGCGAGGTCGACATGGTAGTCGGCCACGAAGTCGTCCCCTTCCGAGCGGAAGGTGAGCGCGCGGTTGGCGAACGACAGGGCGAACACGGCGATGGTAGAATCGGGGGTAGGGCTCGCCAGGAAGCGCAACGACCCCACGAACCGCAGCGACGTCGTATCGACGACGAAGCCCATGGCCCGGTAGATCTCCCGAGCGTCGAACGGGGCGGCGCCCGGGTGGGCGGGATGCATCTGGGTCGCGGTCCACCACGGCCTGGGTCCGCAGCCGCCCACAAGGGCCGCCACGAGCAACATTCGTACGACACGCTGGCTCACGCGCTCGAACCTCAGTTTGGGGAAGGGTAAGGGGCCTGCGTCTGCCGCTTGATTTCTACGCGGAGCGCCGCCGCACGTCAACGCGCTACCCCGTACCCCCCGGTTCCCCGGGGGTTTCGGTGGTTCGGGCCATTCTACGGGGTTGGGGTCATCCAGGGTGGGGCCCCACGAAGCCGCGCTCGAGGTCCGCGTGCGCGGACCTCCGGGATCAGTGCGCGCGCCGCGGGCCGGTGCGCCGATCCGACTCCGTGCGGCGCATCGCCTCGCGGCGGTTTTCCTCCTCCTCGACCTCCTCGACGACGGGTTCGTCCTGCCGCCGCGGCGTGACGCGCTGCTCGAGCCCGAGGCGGCGATCCGACGACAGCCGGTGCTCGACTACACGATGGATCCAAGGCATTTCACGATCCTCCCGACCCTGCCAGGCGCAGGTCTCGGGCCACCGTTGCCGAGGCGCCCAAGCTGGGCCCCGGGGCGGCCGCCGGCACCGAAAAGGGGCGCCGCTGTGGGCTTTGTGGGGCAGTTTTGCGCCGTCGTGCACACACCAGTTGGGGCGGGCGCCGCGACGTCAGCAGGGCGTCGTATTCTCGATCTGACAGCAGGGGATGTACTGAGAGCCCGGGATCACGCCCGGGTCGAGCACCCCGTTCGTGCAGACCTTGGCGTCGCCGACGTCGGGGCGGTGCTCCATGACCCACAATCCCGCGAACGTCAGGCCCCCTACCGCCAAGGCAACGACCGCCGTGCGCGCGGGAGCCGGTCGGCGTGCCCGAATCGCTACGACGTCCGTGAGCAGGATGCGCTGGGGCTCGCCGTTGACGATACCGATGAGGGTGTCCCCGTTCAGCTCCGGGTCTTCGATCCGTACCGTCGCATGAGCAGCATCGGTCACCCAAACGCGGCTCGGTGGATTCGCGACGTGCATCTGCTCGGGCGCCATGGTACCCAGCGTATGGCACGCCGCGCCGGCCACGCACGCCGTTGCCAGCGCGAAGCGGCGCGCACGGCGCGGTCCGCGCGGAAGGCGCAGCGGTTCGCCCACTGTCCGTTTGTCGTTCATAGGTCCGGCTAGGAGTCTCGCTAGACGGGAGAGCCGTGTCCAGTCTCGTCAGCGCTCACTCAACAAGCATGAGAGTCCGCTCAGTTGACCGAGATCGTTCCCGTCATCCCTGCGTGAATGGTGCAGTGGAAAGCGAAAGAGCCGGCCGTCGGGAACGTATGCACGAACATCTGGCCCGAAGGCAAGGTGCTATTGAACGACGTACCGTCGTTTGAGGTAACGGTATGTGGGATGGAGCCGGTGTTTTGCCAACACACCGACTGGCCGTGAGTAATGTTGGCGCTGTTGGGCGAGAACGTGAGGGCATCGTTGGCGCTCATAGTCGCTGCCGCGCCACTACTGCCGCACAAGTTGGCGACCGAAGTAGAGCTGCTGCAGCCTGTCGTGAGAGCGATTGCGGCACCGAGGGCAAGGACCGATCGCATGAGGGTCTCCCAGTGGACGTTGGGCGGGCACAACCGTGGCCTGGGACCTTCCTACCCCGCGCGCTAGCGATCGACTCCTACGGCGATCAACACCACGGCCATCGCGACCTCATTGGGTGTACCGTCGGCGACACCAGCCTTTGGAGCGTATGATTAGGAGCAGGTTCTTGACGCGCTGAGCTTCCTCACCACAAAGGGACTACATGAACCATCCGCGCTTCTGGTCGGCGGCGACCGCTCTTGGTGTGGCGCTGGTCAGCGGTTCGCTTTCGGCGCAGGCCTCAATCGCGTCGCAAGGCCCCGTGTTCGGGCATGTCTTCATCCTGGTGGAAGAGAACGCCAACTACACGCGCGTCATGGACAACTCTTCGATGCCCTACCTTAGCGGCCTTGCCAAGCAGTATGGACTCGCGACGCAGTACTATGCGAACACGCACCCGTCGATCGGAAACTACTTCATGATGACCGTCGGCGACATCGTTTCGAACGACGATTACTACTCCAAGATCGTCACCGGGGACAATGTGGTGCGGCAGTTGCTCGCCGCCCACAAAACCTGGAAGTCATACGCCGAGGGCCTACCGAGGGTCGGGTATGCCGGCCCAGACGTCGGTAGATATGCTCGCAAGCACAATACCTTCGCGCTCCTATCCGACGTGGTGAACGACACCGCGCAAGTCAACAACTTGGTGCCATTCTCGCAGTTCAGCTCGGACTTGGCGAACCACACGCTGCCGGACTACTCGTTTATGGTGCCCAACCAGTGCGACGACGCGCATGACTGCCCGCTCGGCACCGCGGACGCCTGGCTTCAGACGAATATCGATCCGCTTATCAAGAGCACGACATTCCAGAGCGACGGCTTATTGATCATCCTGTTCGACGAGTCCGGTTGGGACAGCGGACACGGCGGCGGCCGGGTCGTCTGGATGGTCGTGAGCCCCAAGGCCAAGCGCGGGTATCAATCGACGACGCTGTACCAGCATCAGAGCACGCTGCGACTGTCCCTCAAGGCCTTGGGTGTTACCGTGTTTCCGAATGCGGCGGCCTATGCACCCGACATGGACGAGTTCTTCACGCCGTAAGCGGGAAACCCGACTCATCCGACATCCGTCCGTCGTTGCAGCGGGGGCGTGACGTGCCGGCGCTATTGACGCCCCTGGTTAGCGAGGTATATCCGTACGCTTCATCCTTCGCGGGAGGTCCTTATGGGAAGCCAGTCGTGGCGGATCGCCGGCTCGATCCTCGCGTCCGTCGTGTTGTGGGGCTGTCGGGACGTGCCGACCGCCTTCCAAACCGGGAAACCCGTCACCAGCATCGCGGCTGCATCGGCTGCCGCGGATCCGATTCCAAGCGGGGAGCGGCTCTTGGGACAGAGCGTGCTCGAGCCCGTCTACGACGCCGAGCAAGCCGGCGTCATCGGGTTCGTGAGCACACCGCTGCACGCCCCGCTCAAGGCGAATCCTCGAGCGTGGTCGCCGTTCTATGTGCCCGTCTACCCGGTGGGGTCAACGGTTGGGGCGGTC
>JBGPIJ010000084.1:0-10541 GCA_041484865.1 Gemmatimonadota bacterium | reverse complement strand
GTGCTGGATGCCAAGCCGGATCGGCGTGAGCGGATTCTTGATCTCGTGCGCCACCTGGCGCGCCATTTCCCCCCAAGCGAGCACTCGCGCGGCCCGGGTGACGGCCGTCGCATCGTCGAGCGCGATCACGCAGCCATCGGCCGCCGCTCCGAGCGACGCGATTTGCACGCGGATGTGGCGCGCCCCGACGGCGAACTCGCGTTCGAGGATGCCGGTGCCGTCACCGCTCTGCGCGAGGAATTTGCGGACGGCGGACCAGACGGGCAGCCAATCGTCATCGGTCGCCTGAGGCAAGAGATCGCCCGGCTCGAGCACCGCGCCCACGAGCTCGGAGGCGCGGGGGTTCGCGAGCGTGACCCGCAAGTCAGGCTCGACGGCGATCACGCCGGTGGCGACGTTGGCCAGTACCTGGGCCGTCCGGTGGCGCGCCTCCTCGAGTGCATCCTGACTGGAGCGCACGTCGGCGGCCATGCGCAGAAACGCGCTCATCACCGGTTCGAACTCCCGCAGGGCCCCGGGGGGGAAGGCGGGGGGTGAGGTGCCGCGTCCCACCGCGTCCGCCGCACGGCGCAGCGCGGCGACGGGACGCGCCAGCGCGCTCGCCGCGACTTCGGCGAGATAGAACGCGGCGGCGAGCCCGACACAGATCGCGAGCACGAGCGTCAGCGCCAGGTCTTCCTCCTGCTGACGCAGGCTCTCGTCGTCGAGCAGCTGGGGCGCGGCGAGGATCGTCTGGCTCCGTGGCGGGCCGGCCGCGATCACCCGGTAGCCGATCCGGATAGGCCGGCCCGCGCTGCGGCCATCCGCCGTCATCTCGAGCTCGTCTTCGAGCAGGAGCGGCCGGAACACTCCCGAGGCGAGGTAGCCGTCAATCAACCCGAGCTCGGCGAGGACCGGGGTGCTCGTCGCCCGCAGCATGCCGTCCCGATACAGCCAGAGATCGGCGTCGAGCCGCGTCCCAAGCTCCAGGACGGCGCGCTGCAGCGCGTCGGAGTGCTCGATGGGGAGCGCGGCGGCGGCGACGGCGGCGTCCTTGAGCGTCTGGCGGATGAGCAGATCGCGGCCGCCGCGTGCCTCTTCGCGCAGGCGCGCGAAGCTCCAGACGGCGAAGACGAGCATCGGCACGACCAGGAATCCCGCCAGCGCCGCGGCGAGCCGCACCCGGTAGCTCGTGCGGACCGCGGAGACGACCGGCGGCAGCTCGAGGCTCACGCCGCGGTCCAGAAGCGCGCCCACGAGCCACACGCCCGCGAGCAAGGCGACGTCCACGAGCACGACGAGGGCACCGCGCACCAGCAGCGGCCAGGGGCCGCGCAGGTCCACCCGCGCGTGCACACGGCGAAACCCGTCTGGCAGGTCCAATCGGCGCTCCCCTCGCGCCGACCATCCTTCCCGAGTCCAGACGACCTGCGAGCCGACTCCCGGGCCCGCGGGCGGTGTTTGCCGCGGGGGCGACAGCGATATCACGTACGGGGGGGCGGTCGGTTCCTCCCCTTGCAGGAATCGGGCGACACGGCTCGAGGGAAGGAGGCGCGTGCGCGGACCGACCGCGACCACCAACACCTCCCCACCCGATACCGGCGCGATCAGCACGTAATGAACGCCGGGGATGGCCTCGACGCGCTCCACGCGCGGCCCTTGCAGCGTGGCGGGCGAGCGGACGAACGCGGCGATGAGGGGAGGCGGCAGGTCGAGGGCGGCGAGCGGCAGCTCCGCCTCGGCGTCTCCCGCGCGGGTCCAAACGGAGAGCACGGTCGGGTAGTTATGCTGGGCGAGGGGGGACGCGAGCCAGAGGCCGTACAGCTCGCCCGCAGTGCGTGGGGCGGGGACGGCAGCCGCGAGGCGCGGTGCCAGCTGCTCGAGCAGCGCGGCCGCCAGGGGATCGTTTTCGCGGCCCAGACCGCGGGCATCGCGATCCGCGAGCGCCACGCGGCCTTCGATGGCCGCCCCCCAGGTGACGAGCGCCGCCGCGGTGCCCGCCACCGTGGCGATCGCGACCACCGCCCAGCGCCGCGGCGCCGGGACGACGACCCCCGCGAGCGCCGGGAGCCAGAGGAACGTGTACCACTCGGGCCACGCGTCGTTGGGCTCCCACAGCCACAGGCCGGCGATCGCTACCACGAGGGCCCAGGCGCATGCGGCGGGCACCGTCCACGGCACACGCTCCGGCTCGCGCGAGCCGCGCACCAGGGCGGCGGCGATTAGAATGAGCGCCATGCTCGCCACGGCGAGCGTCGCCTCCCAGGACAGCCACAACGCGAAGCTGACGCCGCTGGCGGGCGGGGTGATCCCGCGACCGAGGTTTCGCACGAGGTAGGGCGCGGCGAGAATGAGGAGCCCCGCCGGTCCGATCGACCACCAGCGCCGCTCCAGGCCGCGGCGCCACAGGAACGCCGCCGCGAACAGGACCAGCGCCGCGAACAGCGTGAGCGATCCGGCCGAGGAGCTGAAGAGCCCGAGCATCGGGCGGTAGAACGTGACGGGCGAGAAGAACGCCGCGAGCTTGCCCGAGGGGCCGAGCGGGGCGCGCATCAGACACCACGTCCCGGCGAGCGCCACCGCCCAGCGCCACCGCCCCGGCGACGCAGCGGCGAAGAGCAGCAGCATGGCCGCCGCGAGCAGCAGGCCCGCGAGCCGCACCACTTCACCGAGCGTCGCGAGCCGCGCGTCGCTCTGCGGGGGCGGGATGACCAGGACGCTGAAGAGCGTGTCCCGCCGCGGAGCGGGTGCCGTGAAGTCGAATACGTCCGAGCCCGGCGGGGCCAGGTGCGGCGGGAAGAATCGCAGGCCAACGCCGTGCGCCTGGCCGAACACCGCGCTGACGATGCGCTCCCGGTCAGGGGCCGCCGGGGCGGCGTCGAGCAGCACCGACCCGACGGCCACGCCGCCCCCCGACGTCTGGCGGCGCGCCTCGAGCGAGACGTAGAATGGAGTGATGACGGCCCGGAGCTCGGTAGTATCCATCGCCGGAACGAACCGATGCCGGCCGGCCCACGCCCACGGCTCGGTGTCGGGGCCGGCCACGAGGATTACGACCCCACGCTCGATGCGTCGCACATCGTCTTCCATCGGCTGGCGCATCGCTGCGCGTAGGGCGTCGAACGCCGCCTCGCGCGGCAGCGCCGCAGCCGCCGCCCCGCGCTCCGCCAGGCGCCGCGCCTCGGCCACGGAGGCCGAGAGGGTCGCCGCGAGCTCGCGGGAGGCGCCCGTCAACCTCCGTTCTCGCAGCGCGGGCCAGCAGCACTCGACCCGCCCGACCTCGAACTCCCCGACGACGAGCACGATGCCCAACGACAGCGACACGACCGCGGCCAGGACGGCCACCGCCCGGCGCCGCTCCCATACGAGCGCTACGAGCAGGGCCGCTGCGCCCGCGAGCCCTGCCGCCCACGCCCACACGGCCAGGCCCGAGCGCAGCCACTCAGCCGCGGCGAGCGCCGCGAGACAGCCCGGGATCACGATATGAGCGGACCGCTGCACTTGAAGCGTCTCCTTCCAGACCAAGTCCGGCTCGCCCTCGAGCGCGATCCCCGCCTGCTCGTGCCCGTCGGGACCTGCGAGTCGCACGGCCGCCACCTATCGCTCGGTTGCGACACCGTCATCGTCGAGCGCCTGGCCGACGATCTCTCGCTCGATTTTCAGATCCTGCGCGCTCCGACGATCGAATATGGGGTAAATTCGCCCTCGGGACGCCAGTTTCTCGGCAACGCGGCTGTCCGCCGCAAGACCCTGCACCGCTGGATGAACGATCTCATCGGCTCGTGGGAGCGCGCTGGAGTCGACGCGTTCATCATTCTCACCGCTCACGGGTACGATCCCCATCAGGAAGCGCTGTCCACGCTGCGGACGCGCCAGGCGCGGGTGCTCACGGTCGACGTGTTCGCGCTCGACTTCACGGGCCAACTCGACTACCCCGAGCGGCCCACGCATGGCAGTGAGCTCGATACGTCACTCCTGCTCTACGTCGCGCCGGAGCTCGTCGACCTGGAGCTGGCGCGCCAGCCCGCGCCCCCCGCCACGCGCCGCCGGTTCCGCGCGCGGACGCCGGAGCCCCCTCCCCCGGAGCAGGACGGCGGGCCCGGGCTCGCAACGCGAGAGAAGGGAGAACGACTGTATAAAATGATCTACGAGCGCATCGCGACGCGAGTGCTGGAGAGCGCCGCATGAACGCCCTCATCCTCGCTGCCCTCGTCGGTCTCCAGAGTCCCCTCGATCAGGGGACCCTCGTCATCCGGGAAGATACGGTCGAGGTGGCACGCGAGACGTTTCAGCTGTCGAACGTCCGGCTCGGCCTGACCGAGAGCGGGTGGCGGCTCGCGGCGCGGGCGCGCTACGAGCGCAGCCGGCCGGTCGTGGTGCTCAGCCCCATCCTCGAGGTGTCGGGCGATTCGCAGCCGCTCCACCTCAATTTCGAGGCCGCCGATCCCCGCGCGCCCGTGCGAATCCGCGGTGAGCGGGCGCGCGACCGCATGACCCTCCGGTATCTCTCCCACCGCGGCGAGCGGGCGCGAGAGGTACCCGTCGCGGGCGCCACGGTGATCCTCGACGACTCGGTGTTCTCCCTGTACGTGTTCGCGGCCTGGCGAGCCCGGCAGATTCCCGCGGACCTGGCGGCGATCGTGCCGCGCGCCGACCGCCGCGAGATCCTGCGGGTCGAGGATCTCGGGACGGGGACGACGGCGCTGAACGGCGTTCTCTCCACGCTCCGACACCTTCGCCTCACCGGCGGCGCGAACCAGGTCGTCCATCTCTGGGTCAACGCCACGGGACTGCTCGAAAAGATCGAAATCCCCTCGCGTCGCTTGCGGGTCGAGCGCTTGCCGCCAGCTTGACCGGCCTCGTTTCACCCGGCTACCTTCGCCACGACGAGCACCGCCAGCGTCGGCGCGTCCGCGGTCCGACCCACGACCCGAGTGCCATTTCCATGAGTCTCGCCCGGTCCATCGTAGGCCTGCTGGTGTGCCCGCTCTCCGCGCTGACGCAGCAGCCCACACCCGTCACGCTCTCGCTCCCCGCGGCGATCGCGCTCGCGCGCGACAACAGTCCTACGTATCGCCAGTCGCTCACGGACCGCGGGCCCGCGGCCTGGGGAGTGCGCAACGCCTATGCGAGCCTGCTGCCGTCGGTCACCGCGTCCGGAGGCGCGGGCTACACGGGAACCGGACAACAGCTGTTTCTCACCTCGGCGTTCTCCCAGTCGGTGGCGACGTGGTCGTCGATGTACAACCTCGGGCTCGACTGGCAGATCTCGGGCGCGACGCTCTCGCAGCCCGGGTTGATGCGCGCGCAGCTCGCGGCCGCGGACGCCAACGTGCGCGGCGCCGAAGCGACACTCGTCGCGACCGTCACGCAGCAGTACCTGACGGTCCTGCAGGCCACCGAGAATGCGCGCGTGGCGCAGGCGCAACTCGAGCGCAACGAGCAGTTCCTGAAGCTCGCGCAGGCGCGCTTCGACGTGGGACGCGCCACGCTCATCGACGTACGCCAGGCGCAGGTGGCGCGCGGGCAAGCCGAGGTGACGATGCTCCGCGCCAGGACCGCGATCGAGGTCGAGATGTTGCGGTTGTTCGAGCTTTTGGGAGTCGCCGCGCCGGAGAACCTCGACGCGGTGCAGCTGTCGGACACGTTCCCGGTCCAACCGCCGCCGTGGCGGCTCGGTGACCTGTTGACGATGGCCGAAGCGCAGAATCCGTCGCTCGCGGCGTTGCGGGCACGCGAAAACGCCGCCCGCTGGGGCGTGCGCGCCGCCGCAGCGAGCTACGGCCCGTCCTTCTCGCTCACGGCCGGGTGGTCGGGGTTCACGCAGAAGCTGGTGGACGTGGGTCCCGCGATCGCAGCGGCCCAGGCGCAGGCGGACACCAACCGGGTGCTGTGCCAGTACGAGAACACCGCCTGGCTCAACCCCGGACAGCTGGCGCTCCCCTGCGCGACGCTCGCGTTCACGCCCGACAGCGCGCAGGCGATCCGCGATCGGAACACCGCCTATCCGTTTCACTTCACCTCGGCGCCGTTTCAGGCCCGATTCACCATCACGCTGCCGCTGTTCACGAACTTCGCCCGCCCGCTCCACGTGTCGCAGGCCAAGGCCCAGCGGGACGACCTAGCGGAGTCGGTCCGCGCGCGCGGGCTCCAGGTGCGGACGGAAGTGAGCCAGGCCTACCTCACGCTCCAGACCGCGTACCGGACGATCGATATTCAGGATACGAACCGCACGGCCGCGCGCGAGCAGCTCCAGCTCGCGACCGAGCGCTACCGCGTCGGGTCGGGGACGTTCTTCGAGTTGCTCGACGCACAGGTCGCGCAGCTCAACGCGGAGTATGCCTACGTGAGCGCCATCTACGATTACCACAAGGCCGTCGCCGCCCTGGAGGCGGCGGTGGGCCGGCCGCTGCGCTGATGTCACGGCGCAACAAGTTCCTCGTCATCGGCGCGGGCGTTCTGGTCCTCGCCGGCGTCGTGACGGCCGTGGTGCTCGCGAAGCGCGAACGCGCCATCGAAGTGCGCGAAGAGCGGGTGACCCGTCGCGACCTCGTCGCGGCGGTGACGGCAAGCGGCAAGATCCAACCGAAGAAGAAGGTCGACCTGAGCGCGGACATCACCGGCCGCATCACGCACATCGCCGTCCGGGAAGGCGACGTCGTCACGCGGGGTCAGTTCCTGCTGCAGATCGATCCCACGGTGTACGAGGCGAACCTGAGCCGTGCCGAGGCGGCGTATTCGTCGGCCACCGCGGAGGTGACGCAGGCCCGCGCCAATCGCGACCAGGCGCAGCGGGCGCTGGCGCGCACGCGGGAGCTGCGGGAGCAGAACCCCAACCTCGTCGCCGCGGAACAGCTCGAGCAGGCGCAGACCGCCACCGACGTCGCGGAGGCGAACCTCACGGCGTCCGAGCATCAGGTCGAGCAGGCGCACGCCTCGGTGCGGGAAGCGCGGGACAACCTGCGGAAGACCCGGCTCGTCGCCCCGATCTCGGGCCGCGTGACGCGGCTGCCGGTGGAAGAGGGAGAAGTCGCGGTGCCGAGCACCTTCTCCAAGGACATCGGCCTGCTGATGACGATTTCCGACCTCTCCGTCGTTCAGGCCAAGGTGCGGGTGGACGAGACCGACGTGATCCGGCTCCGCCTCGAAGATTCGGTCGAGGTCTCGATCGACGCCTTTCCCGATACGACGTTCACGGGACGCGTGACCAAAGTGTCGAACAGCTCGATTGAGAATCCCTCGGGCACTTCGCTCACGCAGAACGAGCGGGCGGTCGATTACGAGGTCGAGGTCACGCTCGATCATCCCCCTAACCGCATCCGCCCCGACCTCTCGGCCACGGCGCGCATCGTGACCGACACGCGCCACAACGTGCTGACGATCCCGATCGTGGCGCTCACGCTGCGCGAGAACACGCCGATCTCGACCGAGGACCGGCCCGTGGACACGACCGGGACCGGAAGCGGCCGCCGGCGGCGCGAGACGGAAGGGGTGTTCGTCATCGAGCACGGGGTCGTGGCGTTCCGCCCAGTCCGCGTGGGCATCGCCGGCGACGAGTACTTCGAGGTGCTGGACGGCGTCAAGCAAGGCGAGCTGCTCGCCGCCGGCCCCTACCAGACGATCCGAGACTTGAAGGACAAGGCTCGCGTCCGTCCCATGAAGCAGAACGCCGACTCGGCGAAGGTCCGGCGTGCCGCTCGTTGACGCCGTCCTTTTGGCACTGCAGGCCGCCTGGAGTCACAAGCTCCGGTCGTTCTTTACGCTGCTCGGGATCATGGTCTCGGTCGCGTTTCTCGTGGCGGTTGTCGCCATCATCCAGGGAATGAATGCATATGTGCGCGAGCGGATCGGGGGAGCGATCGTCGGCGCCAACGCGTTCCAGGTGCGGCGCACCCCGATCGCCGTCGGCCTGATCGACGACGAGCAATGGCGGGCGATCGAGCGCCGACCGATCATCGCCCCGGAAGACGTTCCCTACATTCGACGCGCGCTGCCGGACGCCCGAGCCATCGCCATCCAGTCCGGATGGCCCACTCCTCAGGCCGACGTCGTGTGGCGCAACCAGACCGTGGGCGACGTGTTCGTGTTCGGCGTGACCCCGCCGTTCCAGGTCGTCCAGGACTACCAGTTCGCCGCGGGCGAGCCGCTCTCCGACGTCGACGTCCGGGAGCGCCGGCCGGTGGTGGAGCTGGGGTGGGACGTCGCCGATAAGCTGTTCGCCTCGCCGAGCCTCGCCGTCGGGGAGAAGGTCCGCGTCCGGGGCGAGCAGTTCACGGTGAAGGGCGTGATCGCGAAGAAAGGCACGGTGCTCGGCCAGTCGTGGGATGGATTCGTGATGATGCCGCTCTCGAGCTTCGAGGCGCTGTACGGCCGCCGCAAGACGACCGTGATCTCCGTGAAAATGAACGAAGCCGCCTTCGTCCAAGAAGGCATGCAGCGCGCCGAGGAGGCGATGCGCATCGCTCACCATCTCCGCCCAGGGCAGGCGGACGACTTCACGGTCGATACCGCCGATGCGCTCGTGGCCTTCTGGAAGAACCTGACCGGCATCCTCTTCAGAGTGATCCCCGGGGTTGTGGCGATCGGGATCGTCGTGGGCGGGATCGTGATCATGAACATCATGCTGATGAGCGTGAGCGAGCGGACGCACGAGATCGGGATCCGCAAATCACTTGGCGCGACGCGCGGCGACATCCGGCGCCAGTTTCTCGCCGAAGCGGTGACGCTGGCCTCGCTGGGCGGAGTGCTCGGGCTCCTGCTCGGCGTCGGCCTCGCGGGCGTCGTGGCCGCCATATCGCCTCTTCCCGCCCGGGTCACGCTCTGGTCGGTGGCGGTGGCGCTGAGTCTCGGCGCCGGGGTCGGGATCCTATTCGGCGTGTATCCAGCCTCCCGCGCCGCGCGGCTCGATCCCATCGAAGCCATGCGGTTCGAGACCTAGTCCCGCCACCTCTCCGTGCGGCTCCGTTCCCTTTCCGAAGGCTGGCTGATCGCGCTCGAGCAGCTCCGCACCAACAAGCTGCGCTCGGGGCTCACCATCCTGGGGGTCGTGATCGGGGTGGTCACGGTGATGGCGATGGCATCGATCGTTCAGGGCATCCGCGACCAGATCATGAACGCGGTCGAGGTCGCGGGGCCGACGACGTTCTACGTCATGCGCTTCTTCTCCTCCACTCCCCTCAACCCGGAGGCGCTTCCCAAGGAGGTACGCATTCGTCCCGTGTTGAAGCCGGACGAGGCGGACCTGCTCGCGCGGCTGCCGGAGATCCGCTACGCCGGGATCTGGGTGCAGCTGTTCCAGCGTCTCGAGTACGAGGGCACGCACACCCAGCTGCTCACCGTGTTCGGGTCGGACGATCACTATATGGAGATCCAGGGCGGGACGCTGCTGCGAGGCCGCTTCTTCACGACCTCGGAGGTGCGCAGCGGAACGCCGGTCGTGGTCCTCGAAGAGAAGTTCGCGGACAAGCTGTTCGGCCGGCTCGATCCGCTGGGCCGCTTCCTGCGGATGTCGGGGAAGCCGCTCCAGGTGATCGGCATCTACCAGAACCCGGAGAACATCTTCCAGCCGCCCAGTCAGGAGATCGGCGCGATCATTCCGTTCGAGACGGCGCGCCGCTTCTTCCGCTACGATGAGACCAACGCGCTCTGGATCGTCGTCAAGCCACAGGAGGGGGTGAGCGTCACCCGCGCGATGGACGAGGTGATGGTGGTGTTGCGCCGGGTGCGCGGCATCCGCACCGGCGATCCCAACAGCTTCGATCTCATCACCCAAGACCAGATTCTCGACGTGTTCAATCAGCTCACCGTGGTCTTCTTCCTCGTGATGTTCGCCCTGTCGAGCGTGGCGCTGCTGGTGGGCGGCATTGGCGTGATGGCGATCATGATGGTCTCGGTCACCGACCGCACGCGGGAGATTGGCGTCCGCAAGGCGCTGGGGGCAACGCGGCGAGAGATCCTGTGGCAATTTCTGGTCGAGGCCGCCACGCTCACCCTCATAGGGGGCCTCATCGGCATCGTCGTTGGGTTTGTGACCGCCGAGGCGATCAGGATACTCTTGACCTTCGAGGCCCGCGTGCCCGCGTGGGCCCCTGCCGCGGCGTGCGTCGTATCCGTCCTGATCGGTCTCGTGTTCGGTATCGCCCCGGCGGCGCGGGCGGCGAAACTCGATCCAATAGAGGCGCTCAGACATGAATGATCCCAACGCGGAATTCGGAGTCGCCCCGTGACGTCCCAGCAGGTGCACCTGCTGGCGCTCGCGGCCCATCGCGACGACGTCGAGCTGACGTGCGGGGGGACACTCGCGAAAGCGGCGCGCGCGGGCCACCGCGTCGGGATCATCGACTTGACCCGGGGCGAATCGGGAACACGGGGCGATGCGGCCACGCGGGCCGCGGAGGCCGAGCGCGCCGCGCACGCGCTCGGGGCCCACGTCCGCCTGAACGCGGACCTGCGCGATGCGTATCTCGCGAACGACGAGCCGTCCCGCCGGCGCGTGGTGGAGCTGATCCGGATCACGCGACCGCAGGTCGTGATCCTGCCGTTCTCGATCGGCCGGCATCCCG
>JBGPIJ010000083.1:0-10564 GCA_041484865.1 Gemmatimonadota bacterium | reverse complement strand
TCGCGGTCGCAGATCTTCCCTCGCGCAGTATTCACCAGGTACGCGCCACGTTTCATCTTCCCGATCAGGGCGTCGTCGAACAGGTGCTCCGTCTCGGGGTGGAGCGGCGTGTTGATCGTGACCACGTCGCACACCCGCACCAGGGACTCGACATCGGCGTGATACGTCAGACCGAGCTCTTCCTCGACGGCTTTGGGGAGGCGGTGCTTGTCCATATAGTGGAGTTTCATGTCGAACGGCTTGAGCCGGCGCAGCACCGCGCTGCCGATCCGTCCGGCGCCGACCGTGCCGACCGCCATGCCCTCGACGTCGTAGGCGCGGGACGCGCAGTCGGCGATGTTCCAGCCACCCTTCACCACCCATTGGTAGGACGGGATGTAGTTGCGCACGAGCGCGAGGATCATCATCACCACGTGTTCGGCCACGCTGATGCTGTTGGAGTACGTGATCTCCGCGACGGTGATGCCCCGTTCGATGCACGCCTGAAGATCGTAGTGATCGGACCCGATGCCGGCGGTGATGGCGAGCTTCAGCTCGCGCGCCTTGGCGATGCGCTCCTGGGTCAGATACGCGGGCCAGAACGGCTGGGAGATCACGATGTCGGCATCGGGCAGCTCTCGCTCGAACACCGAGTTCGGTCCGTCTTTGTCCGCGGTGACCACGAATTTGTGGCCCTGGGACTCGAGAAACTTTCGAAGCCCGAGGCCGCCCGAGACGCAGCCGAGCAGGTCGCCGGGCGTGAAGTCGATCGCCTTGGGGCTCGGGGCGGTCGGCCCGCCGGGGTAGCGTTCGATCTTGGGGATGCCGCGCCGCGCGTACTTCGGTGGGTACCCATCGATGGGGTCGTCGTACAGGACGCAAAGTACCTTAGCCATAACGTGTCTCCTCTGTGACGAAGCGACGGCGGTTGATTCAGACTAGCACATCGATAGGCGCCAACACAGGGCCCTCGTCTCCACCCCGGATACTGCAAAAGGTGCAAATGGCGGCGTGAGCCGCGGCACAAACGCGAGTGTGGAGATCTTCACGTGCCGGCGCGGCCTCGTTTACTCCGTGGGAGGTACGCGATACAGTCCCGGAAATTCCTTCTGAAGGTTTTTCACCTTCGGCGCGTCGTTGTACACGATGTACAGCGCGTGCGGGTGCTGCGCCATGTAGTGCTGATGATAGGCCTCCGCCGGATAGAAGGTCTCGAGCGGTACGATCTCGGTGACGATCGGCGCGGAGTACGTCCTGCGGCTCGCCAGATCGGCGACGTAGGCTTGCGCCAGCCGGCGCTGCACCGAGTCCCCAAAGAACACAATGGAGCGATACTGCGTCCCCACATCCGGACCCTGGCGATTGCGCTGGGTCGGGTCGTGGGCCACCGTGAAGAACACCTGCAGCAGCTGCTCGTAGCTGACCTGAGATGGATCATAGGTCACGCGCACCGATTCAGCGTGGCCGGTGGCGCCGCTCGAGACCAGCTCGTAGGAAGGCGAGGCCACCGAGCCCCCCGCATACCCGGCGGTCGCGGAGAGCACGCCTTTCACGTGCTCGAAGACGCCCTCCACACCCCAGAAGCAGCCGCCGGCGAAAACAGCCGTCGCGGTCGTCTGGGCTCGCGCGGACCCGCCGGGTGCGGCACTCGCCGCAAGGATGCCGAACAGCACTGCCAGCACACGCCTCATGATGCACGCTCCGAATGGGGTGACTGCAGGTCAAACACTCGCGGCCGCCAGGGAGTTCCGAGGGCCGTGCGAACGAAACAGGCGCGGGGTTTCCGCCGTATGTTGTGCACCGCGAACCATGGTGCTCTCGTCAATCCTCGCATTCGCCCTGCTTGGCACGGGCCCCCACTCGGGCCTGGAGGGACAAATCGCGGTCGCCGTGCCGCGCCTCGATGAAGCGGGCGTCGAGATCGACGGCAGGCTTACCGAGCCCGTGTGGAGCCAGGCCGCGGTCTTGAACGGGTTCTCCGAGTACTCCCCCGTGGACGGACGTCCCGCCGACGACTCGACCGAAATTTTGGTCTGGTACTCGCCCCACGCGATCTATTTCGGCATCCGCGCCTTCGAGGGTCACGGCTCGGTGCACGCGGCGCTCGCGAACCGGGATCGCATCGCCAACGACGATTGGGTCGAGATCCTACTCGACACGTTCAACGATCACCGCCAGGCGCTCGTGTTCGGCGTGAACGCGCTGGGCGTGCAGTCGGACGGCACCCTGAACGAGACACAGGGCGGATCGCGGGACACGGTGGATCTCTCCGCCGATTTCGTGTATCAGTCGAAGGGCCGGGTCACCGCGAACGGCTACGAGGTCGAGATCCGCATTCCGTTCAAGAGCATCCGCTATCAGTCGCGGGCCGCGCAGCAGTGGGGAATCAACGTGGTGCGCCAGGTCCAACATTCGGGGCACCGGCAGACGTGGACGGCGGCACGCCTCGCCGCCGCGTCGTTCCTCGCGCAGTCGGGCACGTTGACGGGGCTCACCGACCTGCACCGGGGCCTCGTGCTCGATGTGAACCCCGAGCTCACCGCCAAGGCAGACGGCGCTCCCGGCGGCGCGGGGTGGACGTACGGCGCGGTGAGCCCCGACCTCGGCGGCAACCTCCGGTGGGGCGTCACCAACAACCTCACGCTCACGGGCACCGCGCGCCCCGACTTCTCGCAGGTGGAGGCGGATGCCGGACAGCTCGTGTTCGATCCGCGCCAGGCGCTCTACTTTCCGGAAAAGCGCCCCTTCTTCCTCGAGGGGCTGGACCAGTTCTCGACCCCGAACAGCCTCGTGTACACCCGCCGGCTGGTGCAGCCGGTGGCGGCGGCAAAGCTCACCGGGAAGGTGTCCGGCTTCGGCGTCGGCCTGCTGTCGGGCGTGGACGATCGAGCGTATTCCACGACCGGAACCGACAACCCCGTTTACAACATCCTGCGGGTGCGCCGCGATCTGGGCGGGCAGTCCACACTCGGCATGGTCTACACGGACAAGATCGACGGCGCTGACTACAATCGCGTCGCCGGAGCGGACGCCCGCGTCGTGTTCGGTGGCATTCACACCGTCCGCTTCCAGGCCGCGGAGAGCTTCACGCGCACGGCCGGCGCGACGGTCGGCGCGCCGCTCTGGTACGCGAGTCTCGACCGCACGGGGCGGCAGTTCGGGTACACGTACTCCATCGACGCGATCGACCCGGACTTCGTCGCGGCGAGCGGGTTCATCTCCCGGGCTGGAATCGCGAGCGGCAACATCGATCATCGTGTGATACTTCACGGCAAGCCGGGGTCGGCGCTCGAGAGCTGGCAGGGCGACGTGCTCGTGTCCGGGCGGTGGGTGTACCCCCACTTGCTGAGCGGCTTGATGCCGGACGATCAGTTCCTGCACTTCACCTCGACCTGGCAGGTGCGCGGTTGGTCGTTCTCCGCGGCTTTGTACATCGAGTCGTTCCATTTCGACTCGGCGCTGTACGCGGGGTACGCGCTGCAGCGCAGGGTCGGAGCGGTGACCGACACGGTGCCCTTCACCGGGGTCCCGCGCATCGGCAACTACGACTTTCAGTTCACCCTGCAAACCCCCCAGTTCCGGCGGTTCGACGCCTCATTCCTCGTGCTACCTGCCATTCAGGACGAGAACTTCTTCGAGTGGTCTCCCGCGTGGATCGTGTTCATTCAGGCCGGACTCGATTGGCGCCCCTCTGATCGGATTCGTGTCAACGTCACGTATCTACACCAGCAGTTCTGGCGCAAGACGGACGGCAGCACCGTGGGGCGGGACATGATCCCGCGGGTGAAGGCGGAGTATCAGGTCACCCGCTCGCTGTTCGTGCGACTGGTGGGCCAGTACCAGGCTTCGTGGCAAGACTCGTTGCGGGACGATTCCCGCACCAACGATCCGATCCTGATTCGGGACCCGAGCGGGGTGTACGTGCGCGCGGCGGCGCAATCGACCAACGCGTTGCGCTTCGACTGGCTGGTGAGCTTCACGCCGTCCCCCGGCACGGTGGTGTATGCGGGCTACGGGAGCAGTCTCACGGAAGCGGAGGCGTTCGCGTTCCGCGGCGTCCGCCGGCTGAGTGACGGGTTCTTCGCGAAGGTGAGCTATCTGCTTCGGTTGTGAGGGATCGATCCCTCACTCGACGTCGTCGATCACCCAGATGTCCCCGCCCTGCGGCCGGAACCGGTCGAACAGTACCCATCTCCCGTCGGGCGACCACACCGGGTAATCGATGCGCACCTCGGGATCGTCGAACGCGAAGACCTTCTCGGGCTTGCCCCTTTCAAGGGCGAGACCCAGAGTACGTTGTGGCCGACGACGTCCATGATCCGAGCATGGTCCGGGCTGAACGAGAGATGTGATCCGCCGGCAACGTCGGCCTCCGGTTCGGGATCGCCGCCGGTCACGGGGACGCGCCACACCCGTGGCTGCCCGGCGCAGGGACACTTGAACAGGATGGCCTGCCCATCCGCCGTCCAGCGCAGGAAATGCCCCGTCACCCCAACGCGCGTGAGCTGCCGCGGCTTGTTTCCGTCCGCGTCCATGACCCACACCTCGAGGCGCCCGCTCTGGTCGGATTGGTAGGCAAGGCGGCGGCCGTCCGGGGAGAAGAACGGATTCACGTCGATCGAGGGACCGTGCGTGAGCTGCGTGAGCGTTCCGCTGGCGACCTCGACGGCCCAGATGTCCACGTTCCCCGCGCGGGAGGAGAGGAAGGCGATCCGCGCGCCGTCGGGCGACCAGTTGGGCTGGTAGTCGCCACCCGGTCCCTGCGTGAGCTGGCGCGTCGAGCCGTCGGCGACGGTGTAGAGCCAGATGTTCATCTGGCCGTTGCGGTCCGAGTTGAATGCGATGCGGGTGCCGTCCGGTGACCAGGCGCCGCGGCTGTCTTCCCGCGTCGTCGCGATCAGCGCCCGCGGCGGGCCGGTGGGTTTGCCGCTCTCGGGCGAGACCGGCAGCCGCCAGACATCGGCGTTCTGCTTCAGAATGGAGAACGCGAGGCGCCGCCCGTCGGGCGCGATCGCCGGATCCACGTCCTGGCCACCGCCGTTCGTCACCTGCTGCGGGACGTCGCTCGGCGCGCCGTCGGAGGCGACCGGGACGCGCCACAAATTCAGGCCGCCGCTCCGGGCGGAGGAGAAGTAAATGAGCCCGCCGCTCGGGGCCCAGACGGGACTCAGGTCCTGGTACACGCTCGTCGTCACCAGCACCGCCTTGCGCGACGCGAGGCTCACGACCCGCACGTTGAAGTTGGTGCGTTCGATATTCTGGAAGACGATGGACCGCCCGTCGGGCGACCAGCGCGGACGGATGTGAGTCACGGCCTCCGAGCTGTCGACGGTGACCTGCTGGGGGTTCAGTCCCTGGCGATCCACGATCCAGATCCGCCGCGGTCCCGCCCAGGACGCGTCCACGGCGATGTGGTCCCCGCCGGGCGAATACGAAGGATCGAAGGCGTTCGCGAGCAGCTGGCCCACGTGGCCGGTGCGCACGTCCGCGGCCCAGACATCGCCGCCGTCGTATTGGCCGAACACGTCGCCCGGCTCGAGCCGCACGGTCGGCTTTTGGGCGCGCACAAACAGAATGGTCCGTCCGTCGGGCGACCAGGCCGGCTGGAGGTCGTCGGACGGCCCAGTCGTCAGCTGCGTCTCCTCGCCCGTGTCCAGCCGCTTGAGGAAGATCTTCCGCACGGCACCTGCGTCCCCCGTGAACGCGAGCTGCTTGCCGTCGGGCGACCAGGCGGGATACTGCTGGACGCCCTGGCGGAACGTGGCCTGCGCGAGTCTCGGTTGCGCGCGCGGTGTGCGTACGGCGGCTCGCTTGGCAACGATCGCCGCCGCAGCCACGATGCCGACGAGCAACGCCGCTCCCGCCCAAGCGCGGCGGCTCGGCCCGGACCGCGCGATGGTGGCCGCTCCCTCGGAGGGCCGCATGCGCTCGAGCTGGTGGAGCGCCTCGCCGGCGCTCTGGTAGCGGTCCGCGGGATCCTTCTCGAGGCAGCGCATGATCAGGGCGCTCAGCGCGGGAGGAACCGCGGGCCGGTGCTTGGCCAGGGGCTCCGGAGCCTGGGTCACCTGGGCGGCGAGCGTCGCCTGCGGCGACGTCCCCGTGAACGGTGGCCGTCCCGCGAGCATCTCGTAGCCCAGGACACCCAACGCGTACAGATCGGCCCGATGGTCCACCAGCGGGTCGCCGGCCGCCTGCTCGGGCGCCATGTAGGCGGGAGTCCCGATGGCGACACCGACCGACGTGAGGGACGCACGTCCGGTCGCCAGGGCCTTGGCAATCCCGAAATCCATCACGAGCGCGTGGCGTCCGGACAGCATCACGTTCTCGGGCTTGATGTCCCGGTGCACCACGCCATGCGCGTGCGCGTGGACGAGGGCATCGGTGATGTCGCGGAGGATGGGGACGACTTCGGCCACGGGCAGCCCCCACCCCCGCGCGAGCTTCGCGCGGAGCGACTCGCCCTCGGCGTACGGCATGACGTAGTAGAGGAGACCGTCCGCTTCGCCCGAGTCGATCAGCATGAGGATGTGCGGATGCTGTAGCCGGGCGGCGACGTGAATCTCTCGGAGAAACCGGTCGGCGCCGAGCGAGGCGGCGAGCTCCGGGCGGAGCACCTTGATGGCCAGGCGGCGCTCGTGCTTCAGGTCGTGCGCCAGAAAAACGGTCGCCATGCCGCCGGCGCCCAGCTCGCGCTCCACGCGGTAGCGGTCGGCCAGCGCGCGCGTGATGCGACGGAGTGTTTCATCCCGGACGTCGGACACGGCGATAACCTACGTCCTACTGCGGAGGCCGCGAGGCCTGGCTACGTCAGCGCGCGTTCGCCTCGAGCGCCGCCAGCGCCCGCAGGATGCCGTCGGCGCCGGGATTCACCCCGATCGGGGACAAGTAGCTCCAGGAGATCACACCGGCGCGATCGATCACGAACAAAGCGCGCTCGGCGATGCCGTCCCTGGCGCGATACACGCCGTAGCGGCCCGCCACCGCGCCCTTCGGCTCGAAATCCGAGAGCAGCGGGAATTGCAGCTTGCGATGCTCCGCAAACGCCTTATGACACCACACGCCGTCCACCGAGAGGCCGAGCAGCTCGGCCCCGTAGCGCTTGAACTCGGGGAGAATCTCGTTGTACACGGCCATCTGGTCGCCGCACACCGGGCTCCAGTCGGCCGGATAGAAGGCGAGGATCACCGGCCGTCCCCGCGAGTCGGCCAGGGACACCATTCGCTCGGGGGTGCTGTGCAGCGTGAAGTCGGGAGCTCGAGTGCCGGGCGGCAGGAGCGAAGCCATCGGTTCCCTCTTTGGTCAGCGGTGCTTGATGAAGGTGCCGTCGCGCAGCTCGGAGTATGCGCGCCGCAGCTCCGCCTGTGTGTTCATGACGATGGGTCCCTGCCAGGCCACCGGCTCCTCGAGCGGCCGGCCCGAGACGAGCAGGAAGCGGATCCCGTCGTCCCCGGCCTGAACGGTAATTTCATCGCCCGAGTCGAAGAGAACCAGGGAGCGATTGCCGGTGAGCTCGGGCGTGCCGGCGGCGTCGCCCACCCACTCCGTGCGGACGGCGCGCGGCTCCGAGGCATCCCGGAAATTCCCACTCCCCTCGAACACGTAGGCGAAGGCGTGGCGGGACGCTTCGACCGGGAGCGTCTTGCGGACCCGCGGCGGGACCGAGATGTCCAGGTAACGTGGATCGGCGGCGACGCCTTCCACCGGACCGGTCTTCCCCCAGAAGTCGCCGCAGATGACGCGCACGCGCGTCCCGTCGTTGTCCACGACCTCCGGGATATCCTTCGCCAGGATGTCCTGGTAGCGCGGATCGGTCATCTTGAGCCTCGCCGGCAAATTCGCCCAGAGCTGGAACCCGTGCATCCGGCCGTGCACGTCGCCTCGCGGCATCTCCTGGTGAAGGATACCGCTCCCCGCCGTCATCCATTGCACGTCGCCCGCGCCCATCGCGCCGTGGTTGCCGAGGCTGTCACCGTGCTGAACGGTGCCGCTCAAGACGTAGGTAATGGTCTCGATCCCCCGGTGGGGATGCCAGGGGAATCCCGCGAGGTAGTCCTCCGGGTGCTCGTTACGGAAGTCGTCCAATAGAAGGAAGGGATCGAATTCGTTGGTGGTGCCGAAGCCGAACGCGCGGCGCAGCTTCACGCCTGCGCCTTCGATGGTGGACTGCGACTGCATGATGGATTTGACCGGCCGAATCGACATGACGCCTCCTCGCGCTCCGCGACGGGTACGTGAGGTGAAACGCAATCGCCAGGCCGGAAGTTCCGAAGAACGTAAGCGGGGGGTCTATGCTCCAACCGCTGAAAGGACGCGTTCGAGCCGCTGGCGCACCTCGGCCGCGACCGATCGAATCTGCTCGTTGCCCGTCAGCGCGAGAGCGGCGATCGGGTCCATCGCCGCCACGACGCTTCGCCCGGGCTCGTCGCTCGCATACACGATGACGTTACAGGGGAGCAAGAGTCCGATGTCACGCTCGGCGCTGAGCGCCCGGTGGGCGAGGGGGGGATTACAGGCGCCGAGGATCATGTAGGGGCGGAACGCGACGTTGAGCTTCTTCTTCAGGGTCGCCGCCACGTCGATCTCGGTCAGCACCCCGAACCCTTCCTTCCCCAGCTCCTCGCGCGTGCGCTCGAGCGCGCGCTCATAGGACAGCGCCACGGTGGTGGCGATACCGTACGGAGTCGTTTGTTTGACCATCACGCGTCCAGGCTGAACGGCGGATAGCGGTCGGTCGTCAGCAAGAACGCATAGGCCGCGACTCGCAGCCACCAGCGGAACACGGCGACGACGAAGTCGAACAACGCGCGCGGATAGCGGCCGGTGAACAGAATCGTGAACCAGGCGACGATGACGCAGCACACCACCGCGACGGCGAGGAGCGCCAAGACGATGTAGTGCGGCAGGGCGAGGAGCCACTTGACCAGCGGCAGCCAGCGATTCAGGTCTTGCGTCACCCGCGGATAGGGAATCTCGATGTGCACGGCCTGCTCTTCATCCGTCGAGGGATACTCGTCCGAGAGCAGCGCGAGATAGGCCGTGACCCGGGTGCTGAACCTGATCAGCGCCAGGTTCCAGTCGAACCACCAGCGCGGGTACTTCTGACGGAACACGAGCATCAGCGCCGTCGCCGCGAATACGGTCCCCCCCGACCCCATCACCCACTTGTCCGCCCCAGCGCGGGCGCTCGACCCGCTCACGAGCCCCAGGATGATGGCGATGGGAATGACCGTGAACGGCCGGAAGAAGGTCGTGAGCCGGTCCAGCTCACGATCCGGGTAGTCGATGTCGAGCATCGCCGGAAATTCGCCCGCAACGTCGTTCATGGGCCCTCCTCGCTCGATAGGTCCCCAAACGTGCATCCAAGCTGGAACGCGCGATAGGCCGTACGGGGGACGTGCCTGCTAGGTGGCGGGCGGGGAAACGGGGTGTATATCTCCTCGCATGGAGAAGATCCGAATCGAGCAGCACAGCTTCCTAGGGAGCCTGTGGTTCGCGGGCTGGCTCTTCGCTATCGGGTTTCTGCACCTGACCTTCTGGAAGGGCGTGCTCGCGATCGTGCTCTGGCCCTATTACCTCGGCGTGATGTTCAGCGCGCTGCCGCATTGAGCCGTCCTCCCAGCCAGGAGTAAGCACCGATGCGCTGCCGTCAGCTGCTTCTCGCGATCGGATTCGGCCTCGCCGCCTGCGTCTCGGAGCCTCCCAGCCCAACCGCCCCGCGGTCCCCGAGCTTCGCCGTCAAGGCTGGGACGCCCTCGAGCTTCGTCGTGGACGTGAGCCGCGACACCACCGCGCAGAACGAAACCCCCATCGCGGTGAATCCGCGCAACGCGAATAACCTCCTGACCGGCGCCAACGACTGGAACTACAACGACGGGTGCGCCTACAACGTCAGCTTCGATGGCGGGCACACCTGGTCGGCGACGTTGCCGAACGGCTTCATTCCGGGCCTCACGCGCTTCACCAACGACCCGAGCGTGCCGGGAACCGGGGCGTACGAGGCGGCCGGCGATCCGTACGTCGCCTTCGGCCCGGACGGCGCCGCGTACTTCGCGTGCCAGGCGTTCAACTTCACCCAGCCCTATCAAATCGGGCTATACGTCAGCCGCTCGACCGATGGCGGACTCACCTGGCCGGACGGGATTCAGACCAAGCCCGCGCTCGTGTCCGCGTGGAATGGCAACGGCAAGGCGAAGGGGTCGGAGGGACAGTTCCCCGATCACGAATCGATGGCCGTGGACCAGAGCCCCGGGAGTCCGTTCTACGGCTCCGTGTACGTGACGTGGGTGCAGTTCAACGGCGCGCAGGGCACGCACTCGCCGGTCCAGGTCGCGTTCTCGCGCGACGGGGGCCGCTCGTTCTCGGCGCCCATCAAGGTCACCCAGGGTCCGATCCGCAACAACCAGGACGCGCGTATCGCCCTCGGCCCCGACGGCACGCTCTATCTCACCTTCGACAACGGAATCCAGGGCGGTAAGGGCACGGCGAACTACGTCGCCGTGTCGCACGATGGCGGCGCGTCGTGGAGCCCGGCCGCGCTGCTCGGGCTCTACGACAACCCTGTCTGCCTGTTCCCGCCGTCCTGTTT